>NZ_JAJEPR010000080.1:0-2851 GCF_020686945.1 Fusicatenibacter faecihominis
AGTAGGAATTAGGGGTAAAAATCAGAAATTTCCACGATTGCGGAAAGTGTGATATAATCCAGATAAGCGGCAGCAATGAAACCATTGGAAAGGAGCGTGCGCCCATGAAAGGAGCAACAAGCATACAGGAACGCCTTTGGGAACTCCGCAAGGACAAAGGCTTAAATCTGGAAGAACTATCAAAGCTGACAGGCATTTCCAAATCAGCTCTTGGAAGTTATGAAAAAGAGGATTTTAAGGAAATCAATCATGGCAACCTTATCACGCTGGCAGACTTCTATGGGGTCTCTGTTGATTATCTACTGTGCCGGATAGAGAACAGGGAGCAGATCAACACACCATTGACGGAGTTGCATTTGAATGATGAGATGGTGGCACTGCTGAAAAGCGGTCGGATTAACAACCGTCTGCTCTGTGAGCTTGCTACACATAAAGATTTTATCAAGTTTCTTGCAGACATTGAGATTTATGTGGACGGGATTGCTACCATGCAGATTCAAAACCTCAATGCACTTGTCGATACCGTCCGGCATGAAATCATTGAACGGTATCGCCCAGGCGAAGATGACCCGCATTTGAAAGTGCTGCAAGCCGCCCATATCAGTGATGATGAGTATTTCAGTCACATGGTTCTGGATGACCTCAACCTGATTATCCGGGATATTCGGGAAGCCCACAAAAAGGACAGTGAGAGTGCGCCCCAGACCACCGTTGCCGATGAATTGAAAGAAAATCTCGAAGCAGTCGAAAATTTCAAGGGCAGCCGGGATGAAAAGCTGGTTGTCCTTTACTGCAAGCAGCTCGGTATCAACTATAAAAATCTGTCAGACGAAGAATTTCGCTGGCTGATTCGGATTCTCAAAAAATCAAAGAAAATGGGAACGCCTATCAGCCAGAGGAAAAAACGGTAAAAAAACCGCTGTTGCATGGTTGGGGTGCCTTCCATGTAGCAGCGGTTCTTGCTGTGGTTATTATTTCATTCGTTTTCTTAATATCCGGCGATAATTTGTTTCTCCCTTTGGTGCGTCCTGTATAATTTCCAACACACCATCTTCAAGCATTTTATCAATGCGATTAGAAATCCATACATCACTAATTCCAAGTTGATATTTTCCTAAAACATTACCTATAACAATAGCCATTTTGAATTGCTCTGGCTGTTCCGCAATTTCACGAAGAATGAAACTATCATATATATCTTCTGAAACACTTTGCAATTTACCATTTAGCATTGCACGCAAAGGTGCATTTTCATTTTGAAATTGATTCCATTTCATAGCACAAGCTGAAAGAAATACAGGCTTAGCTTTTTCTTGTAGAGTTATATATTTTCCCCATTCGCCAGGAGAAACCTCACCCCATGCTATTTTGGATGTTATAGTATTTTCTTTTCCATATTCCCAGGCAGGTAACTTAACCAAATAAATTGTTGTCTGACAGTTTAATGGTCGAAGTTGTTTCATAAGCCAGTACATACCGCAAAGTTCATCCGGATTATAGCTATACCAAATACGAACTTCTTCCCCAGCTACATATCGTTCAATAACCGAAGACAATGTAGTTTTAATTTTCTGTATTTTTTCTTCAACCTGATAGTCTAAATCCTCTACAAACCAGACAGACAGCATTTTCTTGAGAACATTTTTCCGCTGTTCGCCAATTCCATTATCAGAAATATCTCCCACACTAAGAGCCATATCAAAACAATAAACATCACTGCTCTTGCCTCCCAATGGAATAGCATTCTCCCAAGCAATATGTTCTTGTTCCTGTGCTTGAATTTGTGCTTCTTTCATTTCATCTGAAGATGGAACACTCCCATCTTCGTGCCTCATAAAGACCGAAACTGCACTTCCTCTATACTTTCCCTTACCGTAAGTTTGGGCAATTTTCAAACTTCCACAGGCACTTTCACCAAATACAATTTCAATCATCTTATATACCTCCGATTTAATTACTCCCGTATGAATAAATTATATCATGCAAAACAATTTCTTCTGCCCGGTTGTGAATGTTATTACAACGCTGCACCCATTCCATTTGTTGAGTTCGCTTCAATTCCTCTGTCACGCCCTCGGTGGCTTTCATCTGCTCCATGATAGTGTCTAACCGTTCCTGTGCCTGTTCGTTCAGGTCTGCAAGATATGTCCACAATTCTCCGGTCAGTATCAATGTATTCAATCTGGCTGGGTGGACTTCCCTTAAATATTCCCGGTGCATCCGTCCGTACTTTCCGATAGGGCGGTGTTCCTCCGGCAGTTTCAAGTCCGGGATGTAGTAATCTCCGACAAGGATATAATCAATTCCGTTTTCCGTTATTCTTGGTTTCAATTCTCTCATGTTCCTTACCTCCTGTGGAAGCAGGCTCGTCTGGTACTAACTCAATCACATCGGTAATCTCACAATTCAGCGTTTCACAGATACGGGCTAATGTGTCCATGCTGATGTGCTTTCCCTCTTTGCTCATGTTGGCAATCATATTCGTTGTCATACCGGCGGCAAGCCTTAAATCTTCTTTTCTCATATCACGCTCTAACAGTGTATGCCAGAGTGGTTTATAGCTGATGTGCATATTGTTTTCCTGCCTTTCTATCCATACCACCGGGGCGGTTGCCTCGGCAGGAACTTTTCTCTTATTATAACACCAATCTTGTGAAATCACAATTTATTCTTGTAGACTGCCGCTGATACCGTCTGGATTGTGCTTTTCCTTTCTTTTTGTTCCCTTTAATTAGCCATGAACTGCTTAACACCCTGCGACTTTACTGATGTGTGATAAAGAAGTAATAGAAGTGTAAAAAATTTTGCCGTTCCTATCCGGCACTTGCGCATTGTGTCGGATAGGTCGGGC
>NZ_JAJEPR010000081.1:0-2746 GCF_020686945.1 Fusicatenibacter faecihominis
TGTCTATCCCCTCTGCCTGATGTCTGATATAACAGTCGGAAGGAATATCTTCATCTTTCATTACTGCATCCATAAGAGCTGTAAGTGTTTCATTACTGTCATCACAATCACGATAT
Source organism: Fusicatenibacter faecihominis (assembly GCF_020686945.1). Taxonomy (NCBI): domain Bacteria; kingdom Bacillati; phylum Bacillota; class Clostridia; order Lachnospirales; family Lachnospiraceae; genus Fusicatenibacter; species Fusicatenibacter faecihominis. The sequence continues at coordinate 117 of NZ_JAJEPR010000081.1, forward strand.
CCAAATCCTGCGGATACATCAGACTGTGGATCTGCATCTACGATTAACACTTTCATATTCTTTTGTGCTAATCCTACTGCTAAATTAGCTGTACATGCGGATTTTCCCGTTCCCCCTTTTTGGTTTACAATAGAAATAATTCTAGCCATTTTTCATCACCTTTCATCGTCGTCAATCAAAAAAAGAGGACTGAATTAGACAACCGGAATCTATATTCCGTGCGAGCTAATTCAGTCCTATAATTACAATAATTCTGTTGTTTTTACTCTTGTCTTACACAAATCCATTTCCAGTCTGGATCTGTAGTAATTCATATTCTGGAATGACAGCGCTGCCTTATTTTTCCCTTTTTCAGGGAGTTAAAAATAAGGACTAAATTAGTGCAACCCCTTGTATTTACTGGAGTTTTCTAACTTGTCCTTATTATAACTCGACCATGAGGGGTAACTTTCGGCATCTGGATACGGTAAATCCTGTTGTATTTCTGAATGATATGCTCCATGTACTTCTCCCAGTGAAGGGCAACCATCGGCATATCGTTTTTATCCAAAAATAAAAATTCAGCGTATCCTTCCACCATCGGTTCAACTTTTGGTGTCTTTCGGTTGGCAATAATTCTGCGAAAACACGCTGCGACAGCTTCCGTCATCGGCACATAGCGAATACCTTTGTCAGTTTTTGGTTCTTCAATTACATACTGCATCTGTGCAGTACGCTGTAACTGATGGTCTACCTTAATACGCATTTCTCCAAACTCAATCTCCAAAATCGTCAGCCCACAGAACTCTGAAATACGAAGCCCTGTGTGAAAAAGAATATAGATTGCATCATAGTATCTGCTGAAATGCTTATCCTCCTGAATAAACTTCAGCAAATCTCTCTGCTGCTTTCGGGTAATCGCTTCTCTGGTAACAGAATCATTAACAATGACGGATGCCAGCTCAAATTCAAATGGATTTTTGCGAAGCAGGTCATCATCTACTGCCATCTGAAATGCTGGTCTGAGAACTCCCCGGATCGAATGAATGGAACTGTATCCTCGTCCATCAATTTGTTGGAGCTTAATCAACCATGCCTTTGCGTCTGACAAACGCACCTTATCAATTCGCAGATTCCCAAAACTCTCTTTTTTCAGCATATTGATGACCGTTTTATATCCGGCAACCGTATTGTGACGAACTCCTGTTTTCAATGAAACATACTTTTCTACCAGTTCCAAAACAGTATAGTTGCCACCGTTGGTTACGATACGGTCAAACAAATCCGCTTCAATCTGTTTTTCTTTCTCACGCAGGGAAGACTCCCGCTTCTTCCCTTTTGGCATTGGGTCATTCTTGTCCAAACGCCAACTGTATACATTTTTCTCTTTTCCGTCCTCATCAATATAGCGGAACCGATACCTCCCATCTTTACGCTGGTACTCGCCCTCTCGCAAAATCCGATTACGGTTATCTCGTCTTTTCTCACTCATCGTGAACTCTCCTTTCAAAAAAGAGAGCCAGACTTGCGCTCTTATCATAGCACAAATCCAGCTCTCCGCATAGTTATATCATGTGAAATCGGTAAATCTGTCAGCTCTGTTTACACAGCAGTAGCCTGATCCAGATACCTCTCAAATTTCTCACGCTTAATGAGGGCACGATTGCCATTCATCACATAAAAATCCTCATTGGGATGTGTGTCAATAAGCGTTCTCAATTTTCCTTCACCGATATGATAATATCTGGCTGCTTCCTCAATGGTAAGCGTATATCTACGCCACACCGGAATATCCGAGTAATTTTTTCCTTCAATATTCATCTTATTATTCGCCATAGGCAGTTATCCTCCATGCATGAAAATAGCCAGACAGAGGGTGTCGGCAACGAAGTCCGGCAACGGGCTTCAAAAGACCTTGCAAACAATCTCAATCTGGCGATGGTTACTATTTATACTTTTCTTTTATTTTTCTGTTGTTTTGGTTGTTATAAGGGAGAAAAGCCCGGAAATAAGGGGTTTTTCCCGGCAACCGGCTCGGCAACGGGATAGCAACAGGGGGCAACGGGCTGTCATTTTCAGAATGGAAGCTCCATCTGTTCTGTGACCTCCACAAAACCGTCCATCGTTTTTTCAGACGGGTTGCCGGAGTCCGTTGCCGGGTTTTCATGCACCCAGCCCTTTTGTCTGCCATATTCGGAAAACATTCTTGGGTTTGGGAAGTAGCGCCAGCCGGAAATGCACTGGTTCATAATCTCGTTGATTTCCCGGATTTCCCATTGCTTCGGCTCGTCAAAAGCATGGTTCAAGGCTTCCTTATAGAGCTGCTTGGAACAGACCATGCTCCCGGTGTACTTATCAAGATACGCCTGTATCATTCCGGCTTTGGTGTCCTCCGGCATAAAATCCCGCTGGTGTTCTTTGAGATACCGCTGCATGGCGGGGCTGAAAGCCAGCTTGAACCTGCCGCTTCGGTAAATCTCCATCGCTTCTGCCCACATCTGCTCGATATAGGCTCTGGAAGCAGCTTCGTCCTCCAAAATGTGAACCTCGGCTTGCTCCGGGTACACCATGACCGGGATAAAGCGGCGGTTGCCGGAACGGTCAAGGGGCAGGAAGTCAAGGGCATTGGAAGTGCCGCCAAACACGCACTG
>NZ_JAJEPR010000082.1:0-2712 GCF_020686945.1 Fusicatenibacter faecihominis
GTGCCATTTCTTTCTCTGGACAACGTCATGCGGTTGCCACAGCCTCCGCACCATATCTTTCCTGTATAGAAATTATGGTTTCTAATAGCTCCATTGTTCTGCTGATGTTTCTTCTTATAAGCTTCCGTATATTCCTGGATTTTAGATTGTACCTGTTGAAACAACTCTCTATCTATAATCCCTTCATGCGTATTCTCCACATGCACCCATTCACTCTCTGGTCGATTTCTCTGTTTATTTCCCTGGAAAACACTTTGCTGATATTTTCCAAATACAGAATCACCTGTGCAATGAACATCCTGAAGAACTCGTTTCACTTCATAATTGTTCCAGGGTTTTGACTCCGGAAGCGGCTTTTCACCGGTTTTATAGAATTTTCTCTGTAAAGTCGGCGATAAAACTCCATCTTTATTGAGCTGTCTTGCAATATCACTATAGTTCCTGCCATCCATATACATAGAAAATATACTTTTCAAATGTTCTGCAGCTTCTTCATCAACGATCAGCTGATGATGGTCTTCTTCTGACTTTCTGTAACCATACGGTTCCCAGGCACTTGTAAATTTTCCTTTTTTCCAAAGAGCTTTTTTTGCGCTGCTGCTCTTTTTGGCAAGGTCTTTCGAATAGAACTCATTGATAATATTCTTCAGTGGAACTGTAAGATCCACACCCTCTCTGAAGGAATCGAAATCATCTGTCACAGCCAGGAATCTTACATGAAAAAACGGAAATACTCGTTCAATATAGTTGCTGGTTTCGACATAATTTCTTCCAAGTCTGGACAAATCTTTTACAATAACACAATTGATTTTTCCATGCTTGATATCTTCCATCATCTGTACGAATCCAGGACGGTCAAAATTTGTACCTGAATAGTCTGAGTCCTTATAAACTTCCGCAACCGAAATATCTTCCGTATCTGCTACAAAGTTTTTCATCAATTCCACCTGGGTTTCTATCGTCCCTCTTTCTAATGTTTCTTCTGTTTCCATTGAAATTCTGGCATACAATCCTGCCCGGAATGGTCTTCTCACCTCTGTCTGGACGGTTGCACTGCCGACTACTTCCGGAATGTTTTTCCTACTCTTTCGTGCCATTTTATACAACCTCCTTTACCTTGACCTGCAGATTATTATCATCATCTATTACCGTATCAACTCCCATAGCCGGTAATTGATTCAGCAATGTCTGATAACAATCATCAAAATCAAAAGTGATCTCTATATTCTTTTTATCATATACTCTGATTTTCCTGATCAGTTCTACCACCACTGTGCGGGACAGTTCTTCAATATCCTGATATTTCACAAAATAATCCAGCCAGGTATTGGCATTGTCTGCTTTTTCCAGCTCACTATCCATTTCTTTCTGGATTGCACGGATACTCTCTTCCGCATTTCTAAGCCTCTTTCCATAGGCTGCATGAAGCTCTACATAGTCTTCTTTTGATACAATGCCCTCTTTCATATCCGAATAGAGCATCATCCGTAACTCCTTACAACGTTCTGTCTCCTGTTTTTTCTTCTCCAGCCTGTCCTGCAGCTTCTTCATATTGATCTCCTGAAATGGCACAGTACCAACAAATTCCAGGACTCTTTTCAGGTGCAGGATATTCTGGATATGCTGTTTCAGCATCACCAGTACGGCATCTTCCAGATCCTTTTCCGGTATTCTATGACTAGAACAGCGTTTTGTTTCTTTATTTGCGGAACATAGATAATAAGCATATTTTTTCCCTGCCACAGTAGAAACCTTTCTTGTCATAGGTGCACCACAATCCGCACATACAGCAATTCCGGATAACAGATATACTTGCTTTTGGTCAGGCGAAGTACGTGTATCCATGCCCAGAAGTCTCTGAACAATTTCAAAATCACGGTCACTCACCAATGGCTCATGATTTTTCTCAATCCGGATCCAGTCATCTTCCGGTTTCACATAAGTCTGCTTCACTTTATGGTTCGGTGTCGTCCTTTTTCCCTGCACAAGGTTTCCGATATAAACCTCGTTTTCCAGTATCCTGCGGACGGTAACGGAACTCCAAAGTGCCTGTTCTTTCTGCCGAAAGCCTGTTTCATAATGACTGCCACTGCTGATTTTATACTCAAATGGGGAAAGAATACCCAGTTCATTTAAACGATTAGCAATCGCATCCTGACTCATTCCCTGCAGCTTCATCTTAAAAATATCCTGTACTACACTGCCTGCAGATGGATCAATCTCTAATTTATGCTTATCTGTCTTTGCCTTCCTGTATCCAAAAGCTACAAACGGAGTCACGCATTCGCCTTTTTTCCTCTTAATCTCAAGATTACTCCTGATCTTAATAGAAATGTCACGGCAATAAGCATCATTGATTAAATTCTTAAATGGGATAATAATTTCGTCTGCCTGATTCTTTCCCTTGAGACTGTCATAATTGTCATTGATGGCAATAAAACGCACACCAAGAGCCGGGAATAATCTCTCGATATACTTCCCAGAATCAATATATTCCCTTCCAAATCGTGATAAATCTTTTACCACTACGCAGTCTACAATCCCACGCCGGATATCTTCCAGCATTGCCTGGAATGCTGGGCGCTCAAAATTAGAGCCTGAGTAGCCATCATCAACTCGGACTGAAACAACTTCTATATCTTTTTTGTCTTTCAGGAAATCCAGAATCAAAGCTTTCTGGTTAGAAATGCTGTTACTTTCCAGTTTTGCTGA
>NZ_JAJEPR010000083.1:0-2576 GCF_020686945.1 Fusicatenibacter faecihominis
TGTTTGGCGGGTCCCAAGTTCAAAAGCCTTATCATGCAAGCATGAACGGCTTTTTGACCTTTTGACCCTGGCATCATCATATAATAAATTAGCAGGAAACTGCTGATATTACGCGGATAGAGAAACTTACAGGAGAAGAAAAATGGCAGGAGCTTTACAGATAAAACATGGGACGAAGATGCGTCTCGCTTTTGACGCGCCTATCAGTCAGGTTTATTGCCAGCGATGAGAATGGCGAGATTCAGCCCACCAGGATCCTGAATGTTTCCACAGAGGAAAGCTATGACCTTTATGAGAACCGTTTTGTTTATCATCTGATTCAGCGGCTCTTCACCTTCGTAGATAAACGGACGGATGTCATCTTCTGGTCCACCGGTGATGAAACCTGTAATACCATGAGCATGGAGAGCAAGGTGGACGACGCCTACGAGGAGATTTCCTACAAGATAGAAATGACGATCAAGAACCGTCAGAGTTATGCGGAAAATGACAGCGACCATATGGAAGTCTTCAAACGGATCGACCGTCTGCGCCGTATGGTTCGGAATTTAAGGAGCAGTTCCTTCTGTGAGCTCATGGCAGGCTGTGCGATGGTGCGAAGCCCGATCCAGCGAACCAACCTTATGATGAAGGACCCGAGCTACCGTACCTGTTACAAGCTGTGGCAGTTTATCGAGAGCTACGATGAGGTAGGTTATACGATTGAGGAGCAGGATTCCGCGTTGGAATTCGATGAAGAGTACCTTTTACAGATGTATACAAACCTCATCACGAATTATACAGTGTTCAAGAGCCTTCTGGAGGCAGATCCCCGGCGGATGACAGAGCTCGCCGAGGAACACCGGGAGCTGGTGAAGCCGAAATTTATCAAAGAGATCAAAGAGGAGATTGTAGAGGACCGGAACATTCCTGACGTGGAGATCCGGAAGGTCTTCGTGGAGGAAGTGACCCAGGCTCAGATCGAGGCGGAAGAGAAGCTTCAGAAGGAGACCGAGCAGAGGGAAACACTGGAGCAGACTGTCTCGGATCTCAACGGTCAGGTGGAAAGTCTTACCGGCCAGATGGAATATCTGGATCAGATGCGGGTGGATATGGAGATGCAGCTTGACATGGTCCAGCAGCAGTTGAACGAGAGCCAGGAAGCGCTCGCCGCCGCCGGCGAGGAGACCCGTCATGCGAAGAAGCAGGCGAGAGAGGTCGAGGAAGCCCGTCTCCAGAGTGAGAAAGAGGCGGAAGAAAACGTAGTCTTAGCCCGCCAGGAAGCAAAGGAAGAGGTAGAAGCCGCGCAGAAAGAAGCCGAAGAAGCCGTGGCGGTTGCCCGTGAGAGTGCTGCGCAGGAGATCGAAGCTGCCCACGAAAAAGCAAAGCAGGAGATTGAGGCTGTGCAGAAAGCCGCCAGGAAATCCGCCGATTCCCAGGCTGAGAAAGCCCGCCGGGAAGCAGACGCGGCTCTGGAGAAGATTCGCTGCGAGTCCGGTCAGGCCATGGAAAAACTCCGCCGGGAAGCAGATTCCGCAACGGCGAAGGCGCGAAACGAGGCCAAGACAGCCCAGCGGCAGTTAAAAGAGATGGAAGAGGCCAAGGCCGAGCTGGAAGCCCGGCTGAAAAAGATGGAGAAAGCTCTGGAAAAAGCAGAGAAAGCACGGGAGAAAGCCGAGTCGAAGGCGGAAGCCAACACCCTTTCCCGCTACATCGTCGATTCTTTAAGAGAACGCCGTGGCCGGAAAAATTCAAAAGAGGACTGACCATGGTGAAAAAAGTAATCTTTGCCCTGATCAATTTTTTGTCCATAGCCATCATCGCGGCGGCGGTAGCCGTTCTTTGCATCGTCCTCATGACGAAGCCGGGAAAGGCCCCGTCAGTCTTAGGCTACACGGTGCTCCGTGTGACGACGGGAAGCATGGCCCCCACCTACGAGGTGGACACCCTCATCGTTGTGAAGAAAACCGACCCCGCTGAGATCCGTGAGGGAGATGTGATTTCTTTCTATTCCCTGGATCCGGCTCTGGACGGCGCGGTAAATACCCATCGGGTTGTGTCTGTGGAAAAAAAGGGAGACGGCTACATTTACCAGACCAAGGGAGATGCCAACAACGTGGCAGATGCCTACGACGTGCAGTCTGAGTATCTGGTGGGAAAGGTGATCTGGTCTTCCCTGATCCTCGGAAAGATCTCACGTCTGGCCGCCAATCCACTGATCTTTATCCCGGTAATCCTTCTGCCCCTGTCTGTGATTCTATTGACCAATCTGATTCACACGGTCCGGCTGGCCAAAAAGATCACCCGGGAGGAAGAGGAAGCCGCAGTGCGGGAGGCAGTGGAGGAACTCCGGAAGCGGAAAAATCAGGAAAAACCTCTGGAATGAGAATGCTTTGCAGTTATATAAATTTTTTTGACTTTGCCCGGACAGATATGCTATAATCGAAAAAAGTGGGGAAAGCGGGACCTTTTCCCACTAGAGACTACAGAATACTGAGGGCGATAAGATGAAAAAGATCGTAACTAAAACTTCCCACACCGTATCGGTGTGTTGAACCTTGAAAATTCAATATTTCAGCCAATAAAAAAGGCATAAA
>NZ_JAJEPR010000084.1:0-2568 GCF_020686945.1 Fusicatenibacter faecihominis
TGATTATTCCGGGGCTCTTTGAGCCACCTGTCCGGATTTTGAGAGCCACCATTCCGGAGAATGAGAGCCATATATTCCGGTAATTCAGAGCCACCTTATTGGGCTCTATTACATATATTTCCTTTATACTGCAAATACACACCTTTGGTGTGAATACAGATAAAGGAGGTCGTAAGTTATGACCAAGTATCGTGAAATCCTACGCTTGAAAAGCTTAGGATTCAGTGAGAGGAACATCGCACAGAGTTGCGGTGTATCCAGAAACACAGTCGCTAAGGTTTTGAAAAAGGCAGCGGAAATCAAGCTTTCATGGCCGCTGGATTTCGACATGACCGACAGCGCACTAGAGGAGCTGATGTTTCCTAAGGATAAGTCGGCAACGAATAAACGCATGCCAAACTTTGACTACATTCGCAAAGAACTTCTGCGAAATGGTGTAAACAAAAAGCTTCTCTGGGTAGAATACTGTGAGGAGTGCCGCATGAGCAGCGAAGAGCCTCTAATGTATTCTCAGTTCAGCTACTACATCCAGAAGGATGAAGAAAAACGCAGGGCTACCATGCATATCCCCAGAAAACCAGGTGAACAGATTGAAGTTGACTGGGCCGGTGACCCTGCCCACATCATTGATCCGGACACCGGAGAAATCACAGATGCATGGATATTTGTAGGTGTATTAACTTACAGTCAGTATGCTTTTGTAAAAGCATATATGAATGAGAAAACCGACAACTGGATCAAAGCTCATGTCCAGATGTTTGATTTCTTTGGCGGTGTCACACCTATGCTCGTTTCTGATAACTGTACAACCGCAGTGAATCATAAAAAGAGTGACTGGTACAACACTGCCTTAAACACAACTTATCATGAGATGGCAGAACATTACAATCTTGCCATCCTTCCGGCCAGAGTCCGGAAACCCAAAGATAAACCGAATGTAGAGGGATCGGTAGGAAAGATATCCACATGGATAACAGCAGCCCTTCGCAATGAACAGTTTTTCTCTCTTGCAGAATTGAATGCTTCAATCCGTGAAAAACTGGATGCCTACAACGCCCGTAAATTCCAGAAAAAGGAATGTAGCAGACTCAGTTTATTTCTTGGGGAAGAAATGCCATTACTGGCTCCGTTGCCTGCTACACCTTTTGAACTGGCTGAGTGGAAACAAGCCACCGTCCAGTTTAACTATCACATCGCCGTAGACAGAATGTTCTACTCCGTGCCTTATCAGTATATCAAAAATAAGGTTGATGTGCGTATAACAGATACAACGGTTGAAATATTTTATAATCACAATCGTATTGCCTCTCACAGACGACTCTATGGACGAAGCGGTCAGTATTCTACAGTGACAGAACATATGCCGCAGGAACACCAGAAATATCTGGAATGGAACGGTGACCGGTTCCGTAAGTGGGCTGATTCGATTGGAATTAACACAAGTAAGGTTGTCGATGCAATACTTACCTCCGGCAGGATTGAACAACAATCCTACAGAAGCTGCATGGGATTACTGAAACTGGCAGAAAAATATTCGCCAGAAAAGCTGGAACAGGTCTGCGCTAAGGCGCTCTCTTATTCCGGTAAACCCAGCTATAAAAGTATCAAAAATCTATTGGTTGCAACAAAGGATGCACCTGATATCGGATCAGAATCATCTCAAGTAGAAAAACCACACGGCATAACCAGAGGAGCCAGATACTATGGAGGTAAAAAATCATGACAAATCAAAGTACAATCGATAAACTTATTGAAATGCGTCTGACTGCTATGGCAGATGCATTCCGCATCCAGATGGATGATCCTGCAATGAAGGAAGTTCCATTCGAAGATCGGTTTGGCATGCTTGTTGATGTCGAATACAGCAACCGAAAAAACAATCGTCTGAAAAGGCTGATCCGACAGGCTGAGTTTGAACAGCCAGATGCCAGCATCGCAGCGATTGATTACCATTCTGGACGAATGCTGAACAAAGCACTGATCAACCGTCTGGCAACCTGTGAATACATTACAGAATACCGGAACATCTTTATTACTGGAGCAACCGGAAGTGGTAAAACTTATATGGCCTGTGCCTTTGGCATGGAAGCATGCAAGCACTATTACTCAGTACGGTATGTACGGCTTCCTGATCTATTATTGGACTTACAGGCTGCCAGGGACAATGGAACTTTCTCGACTGTCCTGAAGAAATACACCAAGCCAATAGTACTGATCATTGATGAGTGGTTGCTTCTTAAACTGACAGAAGCTGAAGCCAGGAATCTTTTTGAACTGATACATAAAAGACGAAAAAAATCTTCAACGATCTTTTGTTCTCAGTTCCGTGAAAGTGAATGGTACCAGCAAATCTGTGATGGTGAAAGTACTCTTGCCGATGCCATCATGGATCGTATATCGTATGATTCCTATAAGATCGATATTGAAAGTGCTGACCCATCTAAAGACCTCTCTATGAGAGAAGTATATGGACTGGATCCAGCAATGGCAAAGTAACTTAATAAACAAAATGGGGTGGCTCCGTTAGTCCGGACAGGTGGCTCTCGCCACACCGGACTGGCGGCTCTG
>NZ_JAJEPR010000085.1:0-2348 GCF_020686945.1 Fusicatenibacter faecihominis
GGCGTTGAGGAAGAGTAGGTGAGTAATATGAGATACGAAGATTCGATGAAAGGTGTAGCTGATCAGATAATCAAAGAGCAGCAGCGAGCCAGTAAAATTAAAAACAATCCAGAAGAGTTCCATTGGCATGACGAATATGCAACGTTGAATTTCTTTCGGTCTATCTGCAAAAATATCGGTAACTTGAGAAATGGAGAAATTGAAAAAATGGTCACACGCTTAAAGCACATAGATCAGAAAGCAGTGGAAAACCATGTGAATGGTGATGTTTGGGCATTTGATTATGATAAGATGTTCTATGTACTGATGGAAAATGAAATTTGCCGAAAGGTGTGTGAAAAGAATAAATATAATAGTTGGACGAAGCTGATTGGACAGTATTGTGTTTCAATGGCTTAAAGATGAAGAAAGTGTTGCTGGAGAAAAAAATACTCTCCAGCAACTTCGTTTTTGATGAATAAAGGTCAGTTTTTTGTTTAAATTATATAAAAACGATATGAGATGTATTTGTATCATTTTCTTGTTGACACCATTTATATTAAGTGATATATTTGTCTTATAAAGATACAAAAACATCACATTGAAAAGAGGGATGATTATGACAAAAAAACAAATGAAACAAGTTATCTTTATGGGAGTAGGGTGTGTAATATTACTGATTGCAGGGATAATTTACTCTTTATTATTTAACGACGCACGCTGGGTTAAAAACATGGATATGTCTAATTATGTATTTTCCATAAAGGATATACCAATGTTGATAGTCGGTGCTTTGATAGCTATTTATGTCTTATATGTAACAGTTATCTTCTTTAAAAACGCCTTTTCTAAAAATTTTAAAGACAAAAACTATTCAAGAACAGTATCTTCATATTGGGGACTGTGTGGAATATTTGGATTTCTAGGTTTTAGCGGTTTTTGGACTTATTTTGAATATGGGAGAATATATCCTTTTGTATTCTTTATATTTTTTGGCTTTTTCGGCTTTTTCTTTGAAGGAAAACTTTCTCACACTTTAGAAGATGAACTTTTTTTAGAAAATAAAAGAAAAGCAGAAATAAACGCCTATAAAGTAGGATTTAAACTTCTCTTTATAGTCATTTGGCTTATGGCAATAGGAATGTTTTCTCGTAATGTGGAATGGTGTGCAATTTTTATGCTCATTTCTGTTTCACTTATCTATGCTTTAGTCATTTTTCTTAGCAACTATTTATTATACCGCTACGAAAAAGGAGAATAAGTCATGGTAGAAGATTTCATGTGCAACTTAAAGGTATATCGTGTAGCACAAGATTTAACACAAGAACAACTGGCAGAAAAAGTCGGGGTTCGTAGAGAAACAATTATGAGGTTGGAAAAAGCACAATACAATCCATCTCTAAAACTGGCGATTGATATTTCACGGGTTCTCAATGCACCGATAGAAGATATTTTCATTTTTAAATAAGATAGTGGTAGTAAATTCGGTTCTATGTGATATTGGGAACAATAGAATATTAAGTTTTACATCAATATAAGAGTAATGCAACTATAATGTTAATTTGTATTGCTTGGAGGAACAATACCTGATGAAGATGATAATGATGTCATCGCAGAACAACTTGCAAAAATCAGTGAACAGATGGCAATTAAGAATAGGCGTAGCAAAAAAATTTGGAAAATTGCTGGGGTTATATTCCTAGTAATTGTGCTATTGAATATCCTCTTGATAATATTTAATATGTCAGTATCTAAAAACGTTTCAACAGATAGTAGCACCACTTTCATAGAAATAGGTGAAGATGATGTGATTGATGTAGAATAATTTCCAACATACAATCCCAGTTTGACAACTTTATATCCATACACACAAAGCAGTTAGTCTTAGGATTGACTGCTTTTTAACAAAAGACACCACTCAGGTGTAAAGGGTGTCTTTTTAGTGCTATTTTATTGTCATATCAAGGCTCATTCAATTGTGGTAAATTCGTGGTAAATTAAATAATTTTCTATACTTCAAAGTGCTTGAAAGTATAGTGTTTATGCGGATAATCGCAAATTAGATATAAAATTTTGTTTAACTATTCTCACTATTATTTGATTCAGTGATTTTTTTCTTCTTTGGAGAAACCAGTTTGTGACCGGAATAAATGGACATGCCCATACAAAGCAATGAAGAATAGGCAAAATATTTATGTGCAGTTATAGATTTTTTGATTCCAGAATAAATGCATCCCAACATACAGAAAAGTGCTCCGAGGGACCAGTATTTATGCGATTTCATGATTTGATACCTCCCTATATAGTCAAGTCTTTTTTCCTTATTTTTCAAGGGATTTTTAGTTCCATATCTCAGATGAATGAGCCAA
>NZ_JAJEPR010000086.1:0-1947 GCF_020686945.1 Fusicatenibacter faecihominis
CCTCCCTATATAGTCAAGTCTTTTTTCCTTATTTTTCAAGGGATTTTTAGTTCCATATCTCAGATGAATGAGCCAAGAAGATGGACATTTCTCTGTATCTGGTACGAAAATAGAGGGGTTGGGGTACACAAAATAAAACGTCATCATTTTCGTTCTACATGGCCTTGTGTATACCCTCCCATCTACGGCAGCGAACCTCCCGTGTCTACCAGGATCACCCGCATTTCTGCCGGGTCCTAACTTCCTTCGTCCCGCCTGTCCATAACCAGGGTGTCAGCTTAGCTCCTCTACAGGGTCATGCCCTATGGTGATTATTCCTGCCGACTACTGGCTCATTCTTTTTTGTTTTAAGTCTTACTGACCTGTTTAAGTATCAATACCTCACGGCACCTTACGGCGGACGTTTTCCCGACTCGGTCTTCATACTTCTCAGCCTTCCTGTCACAGCTGAATTCAACTCTCCGCAGCTATTTCTGAAAGTTCAATTCAACTGTGACAGAACATTACCTGTTTGTCTCTGCTTACTACGCTGCCTGCAACTGTGGCCTTCTGATATCACTCATCAGTTTCATTGGGTCATAATCCACACCCTTTGTCAGGATTGTGTAGAATACCCTAATAATCTTACATGCCACTGCTACTACTGACTGCATCTTCTTTAACGGGTTTTCTTTACGGGTTCGATAATACTCATGTATTTCCTTAAACTCAGCATTCTTCCCCACCAGTGATATCGCAGCTTCATACAGCACATATCTCAGCCGTTTTCTGCCTCTGTAGCTGATCCGGCTCTCTCCATTGTGCTTTCCGGAATCATTTGCCACGATTGCATATCCCGCCAGCTTCTGCAGCTGCTTCGGATTATCAAAACGTCCAATGTCACCTACTTCTGCAATAAATCCGCTGACTGTAATCAATCCGATTCCTTTGATTTCCATCAGTTTATCAACATATGGAATCGTCTTCAGTTTTTCCTCTATAGTTTGGAGCAGTTCCTCCATCCTTGACACATATACATCCATGTCATTCAGCAGATTCTTCAATTCAATCCTTGCCGCTTCCGGTGCTTCCTTACTTCCAACGCTATGCTCTGCAGCTGATACCAGGATCTTTGCCCTCTTCATTCCAGTGCCTCGCAGCTTCGCGTTTCTCCAAATCTGGTTTACACCGTTCACTCCAAGTATTCTGATATCCTCCGGCAATGGAGCTTCCTTGAGTATCATTCGTCCGCTGACTGCCATTAAATCCCCATAAACGTCTTTATATTCAGGAAAATAAATGGCAAACCATCTAGCGATTCGATTCTTGATTCTTGTTAGCTCTTCCTGCGTCTGGAAACGAAGATTCGATAAGCTCCTGATCTCCGCATAAATACCGGTTGGTATGTAGGGATAAGAGAAGCGTCCTTCATTGACCAGTGCCGCAATCGTCTTTGGATCCTTACGGTCATTCTTATTGGGATTGTTGTCATCCAGCTCTTTCGACTTCTTGACATGGTGCGGATTCACATGTACAGGCTTCATCCCGCTGTCCTGCAGGAATTTCCCCAGTGCAAACCAGTAATGACCGGTCGGCTCCATTCCGGGAATTACAGCTGTTTTACCTTGCTTTTCTGCGATATCTTCCACCCATGCCTTGAACATCATGAAACCCGCCTCAGTATTACTGAATTCCAGCGGCTTCTTTGTATATTCATAGTTCCGCCAATCAAATGCCCTGGCAAAATGAGTTTCACTGCCGACATCAATTCCAACAATCAAAGTTTTTTCAGTTATGGATGCAATTTTTGCGTTCTGTGTGTTACAATTCATTATAGATACCTCACTGTTTTAATAAGATTTTTTACTAACCGTCCAAAGTCAGTAATCTTATTTTACTCTGAGGTATTTCTTTTTCTCAACCTTCTTTCTTGGAATTCCCTATATTTGAATTATACAGGAAGCTCCT
>NZ_JAJEPR010000087.1:0-1887 GCF_020686945.1 Fusicatenibacter faecihominis
GGAAACCCCTTAGTTTACTAAGGGCGCAATTATACACCACCCAGAGGTTGGTGCATTGCGTTCTCCGAAGGCTCCTCGCCGGAGGGCTGTGATTTTCCGCAGTCATGGTCTGCTCCAAATCATACAGGGGACGCTACGCTTCCCCTGCGCTGGCTGCCGCCAGCTACCCTTTTGTGGACTTGCCATCTGGGGACACCTTGCGTTGCAAGCTGTTCCCAGCCGACAAGTTTCATAAAATATGCTATCTTTTCGATAGCCAATGAAGTATAATGAAGATGACAACAAATCGGTAGTTGACAAGGAGTTTTGATAGCGTGAAAAAAATATTTCTTAAAATTGTGATAGGGGTTGTTCTTGCTTGTATTTTATTTGTTTGTTTTCTTTATACGAACAATGAGATCGGCGTGACTTCATCTAAGCTGGAGGCAGATATTCGTTCGTCGCAGAAGATTAAGGATGATTGGACGGTCGATGGAAGCGTTTCCAGCACGATGGCTGCATATATTTCTTACCCTCAGGATTTGAGTGACCATTCTTTTTCCGTCTATGTCAACCGTCCTGGTCTTTCCTTTGGATACTTTTTCCGTGGGGGTGGAAACCTTTCGGGGGTTCAAAGAGGAATTGCCGAGTACACCGTAGAAGGATATAATGAGCGAGCATTTATTTCTATGAATCAGCAACAGGTAACACAGCTTGAAATAGATGACGGCAACACAATTCAAGTGCTTGACATTGACAGCAATAAACCTTTTGCGATTGTTTTGCCTATAAGTGCGGGAACCATTACATTCTATGATGTGAATGGCAATACTGTGGAATACTGGAACAATTCTCTTTGACAACTTCCAGTTTGTCAGCTTCACATCGGGTCAACTTGCCCCGAACTTTTACAATTAAATACCCGCCGCCCACATAGCGGCACACCGAGCAGGAAATCTGAAAAAGGTCTCCTGCTTTTTTTCTGCCCAAAATGAGATGGTAAAACGCCACCCCGTCCACCAATTAGCGAAAGGAGGGACACGAAATGCCCTGTCCACACAACGAAATCACGATTGTTCAGCGCAGCCAGCGGCAGTCTGCGGTTGCCGCCGCTGCTTACCAGAGTGGCGAAAAGCTGTTCTGTGAATACGACCAGCAAGTGAAGCACTACCCGGAAAAGCGTGGTATCGTCCACAATGAGATTCTGCTCCCAGCAAATGCCCCGCCGGAGTATGCAGACCGTAATACCTTATGGAACGCCGCCGAAGCGGTGGAGAAGCAATGGAACTCCCAGCTTGCAAGGCGGTGGGTGCTTACCATCCCCAGAGAGATACCGCCTGACCAGTACGCTGTCCTTGTCCGAGAGTTTTGCCAGCAGCAGTTTGTTTCCAAAGGCATGATCGTTGACTTTGCCATCCACGACCCCCATCCGCCGGGACACAATCCCCACGCCCATGTCTTGCTCACTATGAGGGCAATAGACGAACATGGGAAATGGCTTCCCAAGAGCCGCAAGGTTTATGACCTTGATGAAAGCGGAGAACGGATAAAACTTCCGTCCGGCAGGTGGAAAAGCCACAAGGAGGATACGGTTGACTGGAACGACCAGAAATATTGTGAAATCTGGCGGCATGAATGGGAAGTAATCCAGAACCGCTATCTGGAAGCCAATGACCGCCCGGAGCGTGTGGACTTGCGTTCCTATGCCAGACAGGGGCTTGATATTATCCCTACTGTCCATGAGGGGGCTGCTGTCCAGCAGATGGAAAAGCGTGGTATCCAGACAAATATCGGCAACCTGAACCGGGAAATCAAAGCTGCCAACCGCCTAATGAAGTCCATCCGGCAGCTTATCCAAAACCTCAAAGGCTGGATTACCGAGCTGGGAGAAAAACGGAAAGAGCTGCT
>NZ_JAJEPR010000088.1:0-1721 GCF_020686945.1 Fusicatenibacter faecihominis
TTTACTCTGAGGTATTTCTTTTTCTCAACCTTCTTTCTTGGAATTCCCTATATTTGAATTATACAGGAAGCTCCTTTGATTTAACTGATTCCATCATAACGCTTTTTTTACGAATATGCAAAGAAAATTCTGAAATATAGTTCTATAGAATTAGAACTTGGTTTTGCGATTCTGTATATTTAAGATATTCACAAGTATACTAAATTCAGAACGATTATTCGTTCCGGAGGAGGTGTTACGATGGATTTGAAAGCAGTAGGACAGCGAATCAAATCAGCACGAGAAGCAAAAAATCTCACGCAAGAGGAACTGGCTGCATTAGTAAATTTAAGTCCGACGCATGTGAGTGTAATTGAGAGAGGCTTGAAAGTTACAAAATTGGATACCTTTGTTGCAATTGCGAATGCACTAGATGTTTCAGCAGATACTCTTTTAATTGATGTTGTGGCACATTCAGTTACAGGTGTTACCAATGAGCTAACAGAGAAAATAGAAAAACTTCCAATCAAAGAGCAGAAAAAAATCATCAAAGTAATCCATACATTATTGGAAGAGTAATATGACAAACTGGGAAGAGCAAGTAGCTCTTCTTTTTTTGCCTATTTATCCAGCTTTAAGTAGGAAAGTGTCTTTTCATGACAATAGAAATATGCTAAATTAGTTCTGTAGAACAAAGTATAATTCCACTTATACATTGGAGGAAAATGAATGAGAGAGAAAACTATTTATGAGAAGATTGCAGAAAAGTACAACACAACACCAGAAGAAGTACGCAGAGAAATGCAGATAGCCATAGATGCAGGCTTTGATAATCCTAATCCGGCTGTGCAGGAAGAATGGAAGAAAATGACACTTAAAGGAGACAGACCCACACCGGAAGAAGTGATCAATTACGCAGTAAAACAATTAAAAGGAAATTAATGAAAATATGAAGAAAAAGATAATTGCAGTGATAACAGGAGCAGTGATCTTGATAATTGCTGCAGGACGTATTTATTGGAAACCTGAATCCGGTCATAAGAGAGGTGAACCGGATGTAGTAGGAACATTTTCCATAAATCGGGATGAAAATTTAACTGTGGTCGCTAACCGAGAAAATATCGAGGATAGAGAAGCGTTTGCAAGAGAACTTTTGCAGATGTACAAGAATGATTCTTTTCATTCGACAAAATTCTCCACAGACAGGGGATATGCGACGAGCCTTGATATGAACATCTATTTATGGAAAGAGGGTATTGAAGATGGTGAATCGGTAATGACAGCCGAATACAGACCTGTAGAATATGGAAAGGACTATGATGTTGTCAATAATCCTGATAAATTTCAACTATATATAGATGGAAAAGAAGTAGAAGAATAACACGGTGAACTTTTTACACTGAATTATGTACGATTCTAATAATGACATGAACTTATGGGAACGTATTGCGGATACTTTGTGAACTTTATCCTGATACAATGATTATGCTGATGAAAGAAGGCATAGATAACTGAATACAAAAAGAGACGAAAGCCTCAGTAGTTAAGAAAAAACTACTGGGGCTTTTTCTCGTGCCTGAATTTCTCAGCCAATAACTGCGGGTGTGTCCCGGCAGGATAAAGGCGGAGCAGGCATGAGTTTAAACAGAGGTCCGCCTTCTGGATTTGAAACGAGCAACAAGATTTCAAATTCAGGAGGAACGGATATGTATATTGAACACCCATATTTTTATGAAGGAAAG
>NZ_JAJEPR010000089.1:0-1719 GCF_020686945.1 Fusicatenibacter faecihominis
TCAGCAAAACTGGAAAGTAACAGCATTTCTAACCAGAAAGCTTTGATTCTGGATTTCCTGAAAGACAAAAAAGATATTGAAGTTGTTTCAGTCCGAGTTGATGATGGATACTTAGGCTCTAATTTTGAGCGCCCAGCATTCCAGGCAATGCTGGAAGATATCCGGCGTGGGATTGTAGATTGTGTAGTGGTTAAAGACTTATCACGATTTGGAAGGGAATATATTGATTCCGGGAAGTATATCGAGAGATTATTCCCGGCTCTTGGCGTGCGCTTCATTGCCATAAATGACAATTATGACAGTCTCAAGGGAAAGAATCAGGCAGACGAAATCATTATTCCATTTAAGAATTTAATCAATGATGCTTATTGCCGTGACATTTCTATTAAGATCAGGAGTAATCTTGAGATTAAGAGGAAAAAAGGCGAATGCGTGACTCCGTTTGTAGCATTTGGATACAGGAAGACAAAGACAGATAAGCATAAATTAGAGATTGACCCATCTGCAGGCAGTGTAGTACAGGATATTTTTAAGATGAAGCTGCGGGGAATGAGTCAGGATGCGATCGCTAATCGTTTAAATGAACTGGGTATTCTTTCCCCATTTGAATATAAAATCAGCAGCGGCAGTCATTATGAAACTGGCTTCCGGCAGAAAGAACAGGCACTTTGGAGTTCTGTTACAGTCCGTAGGATACTGAAAAATGAGGTTTATATCGGAAATCTTGTGCAGGGAAAAAGGACAACACCGAACCATAAAGTGAAGCAGACTTATGTGAAACCGGAAGATGACTGGATCCGGATTGAGAAAAATCATGAGCCACTGGTGAGTGACCACGATTTTGAAATTGTTCAGAGACTTCTGGGCATGGATACACATACTTCACCTGACCAAAAGCAGGTATATCTGTTATCCGGAATTGCTGTAAAAGATTTGTCCAGACTTGGAAGAAATTATGTCGAAACCAGTAATTATATTGAACGAGTATTCCCGTTTTTCCATGTAAGATTCCTGGCTGTGACAGATGATTTCGATTCCTTCAGAGAGGGTGTGGATCTTACAGTTCCACTGAAGAATATTATCAATGAGTTCTATTCGAAAGACCTTGCCAAAAAGAGTAGCAGCGCAAAAAAAAGCTCTTTGGAAAAAAGGAAAATTTACAAGTGCCTGGGAACCGTATGGTTACAGAAAGTCAGAAGAAGACCATCATCAGCTGATTATTGATGAAGAAGCTGCAGAACATCTGAAAAGTATATTTTCTATGTATATGGATGGCAGGAACTATAGTGATATTGCAAGACAGCTCAATAAAGATGGAGTTTTATCGCCGACTTTACAGAGAAAATTCTATAAAACCGGTGAAAAGCCGCTACCGGAGTCAAAACCCTGGAACAATTATGAAGTGAAACGAGTTCTTCAGGATGTTCATTGCACAGGTAATTCTGTATTTGGAAAATATCAGCAAAGTGTTTTCCAGGGAAATAAACAGAGAAATCGACCAGAGAGTGAATGGGTGCATGTGGAAAACACGCATGAAGGGATTATAGATAGAGAGTTGTTTCAACAGGTACAATCTAAAATCCAGGAATATACGGAAGCTTATAAGAAGAAACATCAGCAGAACAATGGGGCTATTCGAAATCATAATTTCTATACAGGAAAGATATGGTGCGGAGGCTGTGGCAACCGCATGACGTTGTCCAGAGAAAGAAATGGCAC
>NZ_JAJEPR010000008.1:0-141750 GCF_020686945.1 Fusicatenibacter faecihominis
CCACCGCATCGCCTCGTTCAGTCGCCTTGTCGATGAAAAAACATTCTGCGTTATTTAACTGAAAGTCAATGAGACAGCACACTAGGACGTTTTTTGATCGTTTTCTGATATAGAAAACAACGAAGGAGATTTTACCAGATGAGTACGCTAAAGGATGTTGCAAAGGAGTGCGGGCTGTCGGTGACGACGGTTTCCAGAGCATTGAATAACCGTGGGTATATCAGCAGTGAAGCGCATGAAAAGATTCAGGCTGCCATGAAGAAGCTGAACTATCAGCCGAATGAGATCGCGAGATCTCTGTCAAAGCAGTCATCAAAGAGTATCGGGGTAATCATGCCCTATATCGATCAGCCGTTTTTTTCGAGACTTCTGAATTATCTGGAACTGGAAGCGGATAAAAAGGGCTATATTCTTTATGTATTCTGTTCCAAAGCGTATGCTGCCAAGGAGGAGGAATATCTGGAAATATGCAAGCGCCACAGGGTTGCGGGGATTATCCTCTGTACAGATGCGGTAAACATTGATAAATTCGCAAGTGTCAGCGTACCGATTATTTCTCTGGAGCGGGAAATCTCCTATGCTGCGGAAAGCATTGTCTGTGACAATGAAGCAGGCGGAAAAATGGTAGCGGAACATCTCTACAGGCAGGGCTGCCGGAAGCTTCTGTATTTAAACCCGGGTCACTGGACCGGGATGCAGAGTGACAGCCGTGGAATCAGCTTCAGAAGACAGGGCGAGCAGATGGGAATGCAGGTAAAAGAATACTGTGCGACCTGGGAAGAGCATAAACGTCTGGACTACCATAAAACGATCCTGGAGGTTCTGGAAAAGAATCCGGATGCGGACGGAATTTTCTGCAATGGAGATGCGATGGCTCTTCAGACGATTCAGATCTGCCACAGAAAGGGAATTGATATACCGGGACAAGTTCGGATCGTGGGTTATGACGACGCGCAGCTGGCGGAGCTTTCCTGGCCTCCGCTTACCACCGTCCACCAGCCGATCCGGGAAATGGCGGAAAAGGCCATTGAATCTGTGGACCGCCTCTGCAATGGCAGAAAGATCGCGGCGAAGGTTTTGCTGCCGGTGACTCTGGTCATCAGAGAGACAGCATAAGCAAAAAAAGATATCTGGCTGAGGTTTTCAACCCTGAAAAGTTGAAAACTTCAGCTTTTTTTACCCCAAAACCGGATTTCCAAAGAGAGTGTAAGGCTCAGGCAGTAATTTTATGTGCAATATGCCAGAAAAACGGTGTTTAAAATTATTAAAGTGTACGAAAAATATGTCAACGGGTTGACATACGGCGAATCATATATTATACTCTGTTTCGTAAACAAGGTGTGAGGCGCCCACACCGAAATCGTGAAAATATTCGATCAACCGTGATACGAATGGAACAGGATCTGACCGAATCCCAAGAGATCCGTCAGTCAGGAAAACAGGAGGCAATTATGAAAATGAAGAAATTTGCAGCAATGATGCTGGCAGGAGTTCTGGCTACCACAACCATGGGTATGGGAGTTAGTGCTTCCGATGACGACTATGATTTTTACTTTTTCAATATCAAAGGTGAAGATGCAGATGCCATGCAGGCAGCAGTAGATGCCTACAAAGAGGAAACCGGAGTAACCATAAAACTGTTTACTCTTGGTTCCGGTACTGACAGTTCCGAGGCTTTAAGAGCAGATCTTCAGTCCGATCATATGCCGGCAATCTTCGGTGTACAGGATGCACAGAAGCTCGTTGAGTATCAGGAGGGCGGATATGCAATGCCTCTCAGCGATGCTACCAACGAGGAGTTCAAAGCTCTTGCAGATGCTATCCCGGAGAACTTCTATCTGACCAGAGACGGTGAGACAAACTACGGCGTACCCCTTAACATCGAGGGATATGGCTACATTGTAGATACCAGAGTAATCGGCGCTATGTTCGGTGAGGACAATACCGATGCATTTATCGAAGCTTACAAGACTGCTTCTTATGCAGAGTTTGAGGCAATGATCAATGCAATGCAGCAGTACATCACCGATGGAACCGCAGATGACATCACCTTAAGCGGAAGCACCTTCTCCTTTGCAGAGAAAAACGATATCACCTCCAAACTGAAAGGTGTCATTGCAGTAGCTGGTTCTGAGAAATGGACCTACGGCGACCACCTGGTAAACGTAGCAGTAGACGGCGTTTTCTCTGACTCCGTTGCAGCAGCAGAAGCAACCACCGAGCAGCTGGAAGCTGGAAAACCGGTTTGGGAAGCATATGCAAAACTTCTTGACCTCCTGACCTCTCATGCACAGACCGAAAGAGGACCGGAGCTCATCAACCAGACAACCAACGGTTATGATCAGGCAGTAGCAAGCTTCGCAAATGGCGAGACCGTATTTATCAAACAGGGTAACTGGTGCTACACCAATATTACCAACGCAAACGCAGATATCGCTGATTACATGACCTTCCTGCCGATCAAACTGGATGTTACCGATGAGGATCTTACCTCTGGTATCACTGCAGAGCAGATGAACACCTCCATCCCGGTATTCGTACCTCAGTACTACTGCATCAACGCAAAATGCAGCGATGAAGAAAAAGAAGCAGCAGAGAAATTCCTGGTATGGCTGAACACCTCTGAGACCGGTCTGAAATATGTCATCGAAGAGTGCGCCTTCATCCCGTACAATGCAGATCCGGATGTTACCAGCGCTGGATACAGCCTGGGCGACAGCATTCTTTCCTATGTAAAAGAGGGCAAGACCATCACCAATGCATACGCAGGTATGCCGGCTAGCTACGCTACATATACTTTAGGTGCTCATCTCCTTGAGAACTATGTAAACACCGCTGAGTGGCCGGAAACCGCTTACTCCGATATCGCTGATTTCATCGTAAGCAGCTGGAGCGAAGCAGCAGGTTTATAATTTTTGTAACTGTTCAGAGCCAAGCAGATTTTCGTGCAAAAGTGTGAGGCATGCTTGCATGAATGAACACTTTTACATGAAAATCTATTTGGCGGATACGTCAAACCGACGAAATGCGTAGCATTTTGAAGGTGGCTCTGAATAGTTATTAATTTTTAAAGAAAAAAGATTGATCCATAGAGGGTGTGTGGAATACCGCACACCCTCTATATGAATCCGAAGAAACGCTGCCAGTGCAGCAGAATGGTGGTAAGTATGGATAAATATTATCGTAAGCGGCTGGTACCGCTTTTACTTCCGGCTATGATCCTGTTTATCATGGTAATTCTGATCCCCTTTGGAATTGGCGTAATCTATTCTTTCTGCGGGTGGAGAGGAACTTACTTTGCCGGAGGAGATCATTTCTATGATGCTTTTGTAGGATTTCAGAACTATATCAAAGTGTTTAAATCTTCCAAATTCAGAGATTCCTTTGTATATACACTGGAGTTTACCGTAATTGCTGTGATTGCATTGAATATTGTTTCTCTGATCATGGCACTGCTGGCAACATCCGTTCATAAGGGAGCCGGTGCTTATCGTACTATTTACTTTATGCCGAACCTTCTTGGCGGCTTGGCTCTTGGTTATATCTGGCAGTTCATTTTTGAGATCGTTTTCTCTCAGCTGATTTTCAACAAAGATGGAATCATCAACATTCCGTTTTTCTGCAACATGCTTCAGGACCGTTACAAAGCAATGATTGCGCTGGCTATTCTCGTTACCTGGCAGATGGCCGGATACATGATGCTGATTTATACGACAGGTCTGAACAACATTCCGACCGATCTCTCCGAGGCGGCTGCTATCGACGGTGCAAACGTATTCCAGAGATTCCGTTATATCACGATCCCGATGCTGATGCCGTCCTTCACCATCGTATTTTTCCTGACTCTGTCCAAATGCTTCATGTTGCTGGACCCCAACGTAGCCCTGACAGATGGTAACTTCAATACCCGTCTTCTGGCTATGCAGATCTTAAGAACCACGAAAGATACCAACCCGCCGGATTACGGTCTGGCTCAGGCCCAGGCAGTTATTTTCTTCCTGCTGATCGCGGCTGTTACCCTGACTCAGGTAGTAGTTACCAAAAAGAAGGAGGTTGAGATGTAATGTCAATGAAAAACAGACATGTACTGGGAGAAGCAGTACGTCACCTTATTCTGATCATTCTGGCTCTTTACACACTGGCTCCTTTGTTGTTCCTGTTTGTAAATGCGTTTAAGTCAAACAATGAAATCATTGCTTCGCCGGTAGCGCTTCCGGAACACTGGACTCTCCAGTATATCAAGACAGCAATGGAAGCAATCAACTTTGGAAAAGCTCTGGGACTGACCTTTATTATTACTTTTTTCTCCATCCTGCTTCTGGTAATCGTTTCCTCGTTTGCCGCATGGGCAATGGTGAGAAGTAAAACCATCCTTTCCAACATCGTGTTCCTCTGCTTTACCGCAGCTATGCTGGTACCGTTCCAGTCTCTGATGTACCCGCTCCTGAGCGTGTTTGAAAAAATGGGACTGAAAAACGTACAGGGACTGATCCTCATGTACGGCGGTTTCGGACTGAGCATGTCCGTCTTCCTGTATCATGGCTTTATCAAGAGCGTACCTGCCTCTCTGGAAGAAGCGGCAGTGCTGGATGGAGCAAACCTGTTTCAGATGTTCTTCAAGGTCGTATTCCCGCTGTTAAAGGGAACCACCGTTACCGTGATCGTATTAAATGGTATGTGGATCTGGAATGACTACCTTCTTCCTTTCCTTGTAATCGGAAACAAGACAGGATCCAAGACACTGACGCTGGAGCTTTATTTCGCAAAGCTGACTTCCGGACAGTACGGAAACCCGTGGGAGTTAATTTTCCCGGCTGTATTTGTTACAATCATACCGATTATTATCTTGTACATTTTCCTTCAGAAATACATTGTTGCTGGTGTATCTGAGGGTGCTGTGAAGATGTAAACCTGAGGTGGTGATCAGATTTTTCTGATCACCACTACATGTATAAGGGCATAAGAAGGAAAGGAACGTAAAAATGAAGCAAGACTTAAAGTGGTGGCAGAAATCGATCGCCTATCAGGTGTATCCAAAAAGTTTTTATGATTCCAATGGAGATGGAATAGGAGATTTAAGAGGGATTATCCAGAAGCTGGACTACATTCAGGAACTGGGAACGGATCTTCTGTATCTGAATCCGATATGCAAATCTCCGATGAAAGATAATGGATATGATGTATCCGATTATTATGAGATTGATCCGATGTTTGGAACGACGGAGGATATGAAGGAGCTCATTCATGAGGCGGACAAACGGGGCATCCATGTGATTATGGATATGGTTTTAAATCACTGTTCGGATCAGCATGAGTGGTTTCAGCAGGTTTTGAAGGATCCCGAGGGCGAATACGCGGATTATTTTTTCCTGAGAAAAGGAGAAGGCGAAAATCCGCCGAATAACTGGCGCTCCATCTTCGGGGGAAGTGCCTGGGAAAAGATTCCGGGAAGCGAATACTATTATCTTCATCTTTTTACAAAAGAACAGGTGGATCTGAACTGGGACAATCCCCGGCTCAGAGAAAAAATGTACCGCATGATGAACTACTGGCTGGATCTGGGAGTCAGCGGTTTCCGGCTGGATGCGATTACATATATGAAGAAAAAAGAAGGGCTGCCCTCTTTTCCGGCAGACGGACCGGACGGTCTGGTTTCTGTGAAACACGGAACCCTGAATCAGCCGGGACTGGAAGCTTTTCTGAAAGAGATGAAAGAAAAGACTTATGGAAAAGGTGATTATTTTGTCATCGGCGAGATGGAAGATGCGGACGTTCACTCCATGCAGAATTTTATATCTCTGAAAAATGGGTACTTTTCCTGCATTTTTGAAGTATCCCATTTAAGCCTCGGAAGAAAAGCGCCGAACTACTTCTGGTTCGAGGAAGAAGAGTGGGACCCGGATGAACTGCGGGACCAGCTTTTAAATTCCCAGACGGTGCTCTGCCCGGATATGTGGATCGCTACGTTTCTGGAATGCCATGATATACCCAGAGCGGCGGACCGGCTTCTGAGAGAGGAAGGGAAAAATTTCTACGGTTTTTCCATGCTGGGAATGATGTATATCTATCTCTGGGGAACTCCGTTTATTTATCAGGGTCAGGAGCTGGGAATGCGAAATTTTGCCTTTCCTGAGCTGAAAGATTACGATGACTGCTCCACGCATAATCAGTATGAACTTGCAAGAGAGTATGGCTTCACGAAAGCGGAGGCCTTAAAGATCGCGCAGAAGGGAAGCCGGGACAATGCGAGATACCCGATGCCCTGGAACAGCGGAAAAAATGGCGGTTTCACCGAGGGAACGCCCTGGCTTCCGGTCAATCCGGACCATAAAGAAATCAATGTGGAAAAAGAAAGAGAAGACAAAAATTCTCTCCTTTCTTTCTATAAAAAAATGGTTGCGCTGAAACGAAGCGAAGAATACAGTGAGGTGCTGGCGACAGGAAAAATCACCCCTTTTCAGAGAGAGCAAAAGGGCATTTTTGCCTATACGCGAAGCAATGACTCTCAGAGTCTTCGTGTCATCTGTAATAATCAGAACGAGAGCTGCCGGATCGAGCTTCCGAAGGCTTTCAGGGTTTTGCTGAATAATCACAGCTGCCTGGAAAAGAAGGAAAAAACGATAGAACTTCTGCCCTATCAGGCAGTATTGCTGGAGGATTTGTAATATGGGACAAAGTGTAGATGAATTATTAAAAGAACTGACGCTGGAGGAAAAATGCTCTCTGCTGTCCGGCGAGACCTTCAACGACTCTCAGAGCGTTCCAAGACTTGGAATTGAAAAAATGCTGATGACTGACGGCCCTCACGGACTGAGAAAACAGAGTGATAAACCGGATCATCTGGGAATGAATGTGAGCGTACCTGCCACCTGCTTCCCGCCGGCCTGCGCTCTGGGTTCTTCCTGGAACCGGGAAATCGTCTATAAAATGGGAGAGGCCCTGGCTTCCGAGTGCCGGGCAGAGAATGTTGCAGTAATTCTCGGACCGGGCAATAATATCAAGCGTTCTCCCCTCTGCGGAAGAAACTTTGAGTATTTTTCAGAGGACCCCTATCTGGCCTCCAACCTGGCAGCACAGCATATCAAAGGCGTGCAGAGTAAGGGCGTGGGAGCATCCCTGAAACATTTTGCCGTAAACAACCAGGAGACCAAGCGACTGACTCTGAACGCGACCGTTGACGAGAGAACGCTGCGGGAGATTTACCTCACCAGCTTCGAGACCGCGGTGAAAGAAGGAAAACCCTGGACTGTTATGTGCGCTTATAACCGCCTGAACGGAGAGTTTGGTTCCGAGAACAAATATCTGCTGAACGATATTCTCCGGGAGGAATGGGGCTATGACGGCCTGGTTGTCACAGACTGGGGCGCAGCAAATGACAGAGTAAAAGGACTGATTGCCGGACAGGATCTGGAGATGCCCTCCTCAGGTACGGTCAATGACAGCAAGGTGGAAGCTGCCGTGAAAGACGGTAGCCTTCCAGTGGAATATGTAGACAGAGCAGTAAGACGCCTTCTGGAGCTGCGGGAAAAACTCCATGCAGCAGGAGAGGCAGAGCCGGTTTCCTATGAGAAAAATCATCGGATTGCCGAGGAGATTGCCGAGGAATGCATCGTTCTATTGAAAAATGAAGATAAGGTTCTTCCTTTAAAAGCGGAGGACAAGGTAGTCGTCATCGGTGAATTTGCGGAGAAACCGCGGTTTCAGGGAGGCGGAAGCTCTCATATCAATACCACCTTCCTAAATAAGCCGCTGGAAGAGCTGAAAAAGCTGGGAAATGTGGAGTATGTCAAAGGCTTTGCCTGCGCGGCGGAGGAGTGCGATGCGAACCTGCTCGCTGAAGCTGTTGAGGCAGCTTCCAGAGCGGACAAGGTCGTTATCTGTGCCGGCCTTCCGGAAGTCTATGAGACGGAAGGAATGGACCGTGAGCATCTGAACATTCCGGGAGCCCAGATCCGGCTGATCGAAGAAGTGGCGAAACATAACAAAAATATCATCGTGGTTCTGAGCAACGGAGCCCCTGTGGTAATGCCCTTTGAGCCCCAGGCAAAAGCCATTGTCGAGGGTTATCTTCTGGGACAGGCAGGAGCCGAGGCCCTTGCAAAGGTGCTCTATGGAAAGACCAATCCCAGCGGTAAACTGGCAGAGACCTTCCCACAGCGACTGGAAGATACTCCCTGCTTTTTAAATTTCCCGGGTGAGGGCTATCATGTGGAATACCGGGAAGGAATCTTCGTCGGTTACCGCTACTATGATACCTGCAAGGTGAAACCGCTGTTCTGCTTTGGCCATGGTCTCAGCTATACGAATTTCTCCTACGAGGAGATTACTGTAGACCGGGAGAGCATGACAGATCAGGAAAAAGCAACGGTGAGAGTGAAAGTGAAAAATACGGGAGCGGTTGCCGGAAAAGAGGTTGTCGAGCTCTATATCCATGACTGCCAGACCGATATCGTCCGCCCCTATAAGGAGCTGAAAGGTTTCCAGAAGCTTTCTCTGGAGCCGGGCGAGGAGAAGGAAGCTGTTTTTGAACTGGATAAAAGAAGCTTCGCTTATTACGATGTGGAAGCGAAGGATTTCCTGGTTCAGAGCGGACGCTTTGAGATCCTGGTGGGAGCTTCCAGCGAGGATATCCGCCTGAAGGCTGCCATCGAGGTGACTTCCACAGCGATTGTCAAAAAGCATTTTTACAGAAATTCCACCTTCGGGGAGATCTATTACTATGAACCGACTAGAGAGATTGCCCGTGAGATGATGGATTATTTTGAGAGAGAGTCCGGGATTGATTTCAGCCTGGGAGACCGGCCGGCGGATTTCGCTTTCCGCGTGATCTGCGATTTCCCGCTGAAAACACTGGTGACTTTCACAAAAGGAAGATTTTCCGAACAGCAGCTGACTGAGCTTCTGGAAAAACTGAACGGGGTGAGCCATGAATAAGTACTTTGAAATCTGTGAGAAAAAAGTAAGGCTGCGGGATGGAAGTGTCTATTCCGTAACCGGTAAACCAGAAGCATATGCGGTTTCTCCGAAGATTTCCGAGCAGGACGAGCTGACGGCAGTCTGCATCGATGCGGAAATTCAGACCCAGGCGCCGGCCTTTGGCTACCAGAAGGCCTTTGCAGACAGAAACGGAGTGGAGATCGATCTTAAGCTTTCCGAAGGTTATCCCTTTGTTTCCATTTATCAGCATAAGGAATGGTGGATTCGTCCCGCTTTCGGCACTGTTTTTTCGGAAATTCCGGAGCAGAGCCAGCTGGTCATTTTCAAAAGACCGGAGGATTATCTGGTATTTTTAGCTGTCAGCGGGAAGGAGAACCGGGCGGATCTCGTTGGCTGGGAAAAAGGTCTTCGGCTGACACTCTCTTCCAACTGTGCCGGAAAGCGGAAAATGCAGGATGTGGCCCTGATCTGCGGAGCGGGCAAGGACCCTTATGCAGTGACGGAAGAGGCTGTAAAATGGGCCCTGAAGCTCTCCGGAAAGAACTTAAAGCTTCGCAGAGAGAAGGAATTTCCGGAAATCCTCAGAAAACTGGGCTGGTGTTCCTGGGATTCTCTTGGTCAGAGCGTAAATATGGATGCCGTCGTTGATAAGGTGAAAGAGCTGAAAGAAAAGGAAGTGCCCGTTCAGTGGGTGCTGATCGATGACGGCTGGTCCGATTCCGAAGGTCAGATGCTGAAAAGCTTTGAGGCGGACCCGGTAAAGTTTCCGGGAGGCATTAAAGAGACGGTCAGCATGCTGAAAGAAGCCTACAAGATGAAATATGTCGGCGTATGGCAGGCCATAAAGGGATACTGGAATGGAATCCTTCCGGGATCTCAGGCAGAGAAAGAGAATGCGGCTTTTCTTACAACCTATCCCAATGGAGAGATCACGGTAAAGCCGCAGGCAGACGCGGTCTTCGGTTTCTGGAACCAGTGGCATGCTTTTCTCGAAAATGCGGGCGTGGACTTTATCAAGGTGGACAGCCAGAGTTCTTTTTCCATTATGACCCAGGGTACCGTCTCTTACGGAGAGGCGGCAAAAGCGGTTCATACGGGACTGGAAGCCTCTGCAGATCTGCATTTTAACGGAAATCTTATCAACTGTATGGGAATGGCGCCGGAGGATATCTGGAACCGGCAGAGCGCGGCGCTCTCAAGAAACAGCGATGACTATACGCCGATGGTGCCCGGAAGCTTTATGGAGCATGCGCTGCAGAACGCCTATGATTCCGTTTATCACGGCTGTTTCTACTGGGGAGACTGGGATATGGTCTGGTCGAAGCATGAGGATGTGGAGCAGAGCATCCTTCTCCGCGTGATCAGCGGCGGCCCGCTGTATATCAGCGACGGCCTCGGAAAAACAGATCCGGAAAAGCTCTGGCCTGTGATTTTTAACGATGGTACGATCATTCGCTGCCAGGATGTGGGAAGACCGACCCTGGACTGCCTGACTGCCGGAAATGTCATGAAAGAGAAGCCTTTGAAAATTTACAATAAATATGGAGATCATATTTATGTTGCGGCCTTCCTTGACCGCTCTTCCCTAAAAGCCGTCAAGGATGAGATTCTCTTAAAAGACCTTCCGGGAACGGAGAACGGAAAAGAATGGTATGTTTACGACCATAAGAAAAAGGCAGTCGATAAATATGATGGTTTTACCTATGAGATCAAGCCGGGTGAGGCAAATCTGTATCAGCTGATTCCTGCCACTGGAAAATTCACGATGGTAGGCCTGATCAACAAATACATTTCCAACGGAGCCGCAGAGGAAAAACGGGTCGGAGACGACATCTGCATCTGGGAAATGAAGGCCGATGGAGATTTCCGGTTTATCGCAGAAGAAGACGGAGTGAAGGTGACGAGCAGCACAGGCAAAGTGAACCTTATACGGGAAGGAAAACTCTGCACGGTGAAAAACGTGAAAGCCGGAGAGGTTCTTGTGTGTAGAAAATAAAGTGTTGATTTTTGCAAACAAAGGCTATCCTCTATATCAGTAGGGAATAGCCTTTTTGCATGGAAAATTTCCAACTGGACAAAACCAAAAACAAAGAATATACTGAACGTATCTACAGTTAAAACACCTATTTTTTCGAGAGGGATAATAAATGAAAAGTGCAGTATTTTACGGGAAGCATGATCTGAGAGTGGAAGAGCATGAGATGCCGAAAGTCGGACCGAAAGATGTTCTGATCCAGGTGAAGGCCTGCGGTGTGTGTGGAACAGATGTCCATATTTATGAAGGGGACAAGGGAGCAGCGGAGGTGACGCCGCCGACGATTCTGGGACATGAGTTTTCAGGTGTAATCGCAGAGGTTGGTTCTGAGGTGACAAATTATAAGGCAGGAGATCGTGTCTGCATCGATCCGAACTGCTACTGCGGAGCCTGTGAGCCCTGTAGAAACGGCGTGGTGCATTACTGTGAGCATATGATCGGTTATGGCACAACGGTAAACGGCGGTTTTGCGGAGTATTGCGCGGTGAATGAGCGTCAGGTTTACAAGCTGGGTGACAACACTTCCTTTGAGCAGGGAGCTATGACGGAGCCTGTTGCCTGCTGTCTTCATGGTATGGATATGTGTGAAATCCGCCCGGGCCATCAGGTGGTGGTGATCGGCGGAGGCATGATCGGCCTTTTGATGCTCCAGCTGTCGAGGCTGGCAGGAGCCGCAAAGGTAGCCCTTCTGGAGCCGGTGGAGAGCAAACGCGAGGTCGGAAAGAAGCTCGGTGCTGATATCTGCATCGATCCGATACACGAGGATGTGAAAGCCCGTCTGAAAGAGGAAGGCATGACCTGGGTCAACACGGTTATCGAGTGCGTCGGCCGCCCGTCTACCATTGAGCAGGCCATCGACATTGCGGGAAATAAGGCGGTTGTCATGATGTTTGGCCTTACCAAACCGGACGAGACCATTTCCGTGAAACCTTTTGAAATCTTCAGGAAAGAGCTGGTGCTGAAGGCTTCCTATATTAACCCCTATACCCAGAAGAGAGCGCTGGATCTGATCGATTCCGGCCGCCTGGACGTGAGCAGCATGGTATACGAGGTGGCAGACCTTGACGAGCTGGCAGATATCTTAAGCAATCCGGAACTTCGCGCCAAAGGCAAATATATCATTTCACCGGAAAAATAAAACGAAGTTGCTTCTCATCGGGGCGTGCATTCTGAGGCCGACAGAGTCAACGATTCTGGGAGCTGTTTTTCCGGTGCGCTTCCTTCTATTGATAACCTGACCTGCAGCATCGGCGGCTGCCGCTTTGCGTACGGACAGAATATCGAGGATGTATACGCGAAGGCCGATCAGCTTCTTTACGAAGCCAAGAAAAAAGGCCGGAACTGTTATGTATTGGGAAAATTGTAAGAAAGAAGCCCTTTCGGAGCTGGTTGATAGTGCTCCGTGAGGGCTTTTTGCTGTGGTAACAGGGAAAATGCACGCACTTGTGCGAGTGTATTTGACAACTGCTAAGCAGGGCGGGCTTTTCTCCGTTTAGTTACACTCGGGTTTGCAGTGAAGTTCCTCGCGGATTTTCTGAAATTCTTCCGGGATCTCTTCTGCTTCCATGCACTGGGGAACGAGAGTGGTCCCGGCTTTTTTTGCGGTCTCATAGAACCAGCATTTGAAATTCAGAACGTCCATGGTGTGCTGAAGCTCCGCCATCTGGGCTTCCAGATTTTTTCTCTGCTTCTCGAAAAGGGCCAGGCGTTCGTCGATGGTGTCGTCGCCCTGCATGGCCAGGTTGATGTATTCCCGGATATCCTTTAAGGACATGCCGGCCTTTTTCAGGCAGCTGATGACCTTCAGCCATTCGTAATCCTTCTCCTGAAACATGCGGATGCCGCCGGAAGAACGCTCCACGAAGGGAAGAAGCCCTTCCTTGTCATAATATCGGAGCGTGGACCCGGGGATGTTCAGAAGCTTTGCCATTTCACCTACGGTGTACATCATTGAAATATCTCCTCCTAAAATGTGAAACTCCCCTCCTGGAGTGGAAGCCAGGTTTAAGATGTTATAGTATGTAAAATAGTATAACTTTATTTAAAGATTATGTCAAATTTTTGCAGGGGGCTTTGAAAAGCCACAGAGAAATAGCAGGGGGAAAACCATCGGAGTTGCGCTAGTCCTGGTTTTCCCCCTGCACCCCCTTTCCAGGGCACGCTAGAAAATAGGGTGCTTACGTCATACTGCTACTGCGTGAAATGAATATTGCAAAGGGGCGGCTCGGAGTCGCGAGCCCGCCGCCCCTCTGCACACCCCACTGGGCCCGCTTTAGAAAATAAGAGGCTTACGTCATACTGCTACGCAGTGATGATATAGTGTTTAGTGTCTCATATTGAGAGCTTGAATTGTAAGATTTCAATATGAACCATCGAATACCATATTATCGCTGCGTAGCAGTATGACGTAAGCCCCATATTTTTTATGTTTTTATATCCAGTAACACCCGTCATTTCACGCAGTTTTTGTCTGACGTAAGCCCCCTATTTCCTAAGCGGGCCCGCAGGGAGGAGTGCAGAGGAGGGCGGCGGGCTCGCGACTCCGAGCCGCCCTCCTTTGCATAACATTCCCCTTGACAAAAAAAATCCCCATTGCTATAATACAAAACTATAGAACAAGGGCGTTCTTACCTCACTAAAATGAGTGGGTAAGTTCGCCCTTTTGTCGTATTACCAGACAGTTGGTTTTAGGAAAAGGAGATTTGATATGGAACAATACAGCAGGGAGGAGATTCTGAATATTGTGGAGGAAGAGGATGTGGAATTTATCCGACTCCAGTTTACCGATATGTTCGGCACGATGAAGAATATCGCCATTCCGGCGGGAAAGCTTCCGAAGGCCATGGATGACCGGTGTATCATTGACGCTTCTTCGATAGAGGGCTTTATCCGGACGGAAGAATCAGAGATGTATCTCCGCCCTGATTTGGCCACATTCAGTATTCTGCCCTGGCGGCCTCAGCAGGGAAAGGTTGCGAGACTGATCTGCGATCTGATACGCACGGACGGAACTCCCTACGAGGGAAGCCCCAGATACCTCCTCAAAGAGGTTCTGAAAAAGGCGGAAAGCCTGGGTTATACGCTGAAAGTGAATACCGAATGTGAATTTTTCCTGTTTCACACAGACGATAACGGCATCCCCACCACCATCACCCACGAGCGGGCAGGCTATCTTGATCTAAGTCCGGTGGATCTGGGGGAAAATGCCCGGCGGGATATCGTGCTGACGCTGGAAGAGATGGGCTACGAGGTGGAGTCCTCGAGACATCAGATCGCTCCCGGCCAGCATGAAGTAGAATTTTGTATGGATGACGCGCTGGAAACCGCGGACAAGATCATGACGGTGAAAACAGCGATCCGGACCATCGCGAAACGCCACGGACTTCACGCGACCTTCATGCCGAAGCCCAAGGCAGGCGTGGACGGTTCCGGCATGCACATCCACCTGTCCCTTTTCAAGGATGGAAAAAATGTATTTTACGATCCGGATTCTGAGGACGGCTTAAGCAGTGATGCCTATGCGTTCCTCGCCGGTATTCTGAAACATATCAAAGGAATGACAGCTTTCTGCAATCCCCTGGTAAATTCCTACAAGCGGCTGACCACCGGATTTGAGGCGCCGTCTCAGATCTACTGGTCCAAATCCGAACGGGCTTCTCTTGTAAAAATCCCCTTCCAGAGAGGTCAGGAAACCAGAATCGAGCTCAGAAGTCCTGACGGAGCAGCAAATCCCTATGTGGTCTTTGCCCTGTGCCTGGCAGCGGGACTGGAAGGCACCGAGGAGCAGATGAAACCGCAGAAAGAAGGCAGGACAGAAGAGACAGAGCTGCTTCCCACGAATCTAAGCGAGGCCCTGAAGGCCATGAAAGAGGATCCTCTGATGGAGGAGATCCTGGGCCGGAGATTTTTAAAGATCTACAATCAGGCCAAGGAAAAAGAATGGATGAGTTACATGGAGCAGATCTCCATGTGGGAGCTGGAGCAGTACCTGTATAAAATTTAGTAACAGTTCAGAGTATCAGCAAAATAAAAAATCAGTCTCAGACAGAAGCTGCGAAAGCAGCGAGAGCGCGTGTAATGCGCGGGGTGCTGAGTCCCGGTGGGACTCGTTTAGCACCGACCGAAGCAGAGCGTAGACCTGTGGCCTGTTAATCTGAACGTTCGGGAGAGAAAAGAGAAAGGGCGAAAAGGTCATGAGCATCATCATTGTAGTTATGCCGAAAGTTGAAGATGCCAAGAAGATCCGCAGAATCCTGGTAAACCACGGATTTACGGATACCATTTTCTGCCCCACTGGCGCGGGAGCGCTCATGGAAATCAACAAATACACATCGGGGCTGGTGGTCAGCGGCTACCGCCTTTCGGATATGTACTACAGAGAGCTTTTCGAGAATCTTCCGAAATATTTTGATATCCTGCTGATCGGTTCCGCATCGGCAGTGAGTGATAATCCCTCGGGGCTTATGTCCCTGACCACACCGCTGAAAGTTTTTGACCTGGTCAACACCGTGGAAATGATGATCCGCCAGATTGACCGCCGATTGAAACAGGATAAAAGAAAATCGAAAAAAAGGAGCGAGCGGGAGGAAAATTATATCCACAACGCGAAACGCCTTTTGATGGACCGAAACAATTTAAGTGAGGAAGAGGCCCATCGCTATATACAAAAATGTAGCATGGACAATGCCACCAACATGGTGGAGACAGCACAGATGATATTGATGCTGATTTATGACGAGTGCTAGGAGAAGAAAAATGTTTACGATCAATGACAATTATCTGAAATTACAGGGAAGCTATCTGTTTTCCAATATCGCTAAAAAAGTAGCCGCCTTTCAGGAGCGAAACCCGGGCGCCGAGATCATCCGTCTCGGCATCGGAGATGTAACCCAGCCGCTGGCCCCGGCCATCATTGAAGCCCTGCACAAAGCAGTGGATGAGATGGGCAATGCAGCGACCTTCCACGGTTATGCCCCTGATAAAGGATATGAGTTCCTCCGCCATGCGATTGTTGAGAATGATTACAAGGCGAGAGGCTGTGAAGTTTATGAGGATGAGATCTTCGTTTCCGACGGAGCAAAATGTGACTGCGGAAATATCCAGGAGATCTTCGGACTGAATAATAAAGTCGCTGTCTGCGACCCGGTTTACCCGGTTTATGTGGACAGTAACGTGATGGCAGGCCGTACAGGACTCTATAATCCGACCAATGAGAATTACGATGGAGTCATCTATATGCCCTGCCTTTCCCAGAACAATTTCGTTCCGGAGCTTCCGAAGGAAGAGCCGGATCTGATCTATCTCTGCTTCCCCAATAACCCCACGGGAGCAGGAATCAGCAAGGAAAATCTTCAGAGATTTGTGGACTACGCGAGAAAGATCGGTGCGGTGATCCTTTATGATGCCGCTTATGAAGCTTATATTTCCGATCCGGATATGCCTCATAGCATTTATGAATGCGAAGGGGCGAGAGAGTGTGCCATTGAGCTTCGGAGCTTTTCCAAAAACGCAGGTTTCACCGGTGTTCGCTTAGGTTACACGGTGGTTCCAAAAGATTTAAAAAGCAGCGAAGGCGTAAAGCTCAACGATCTGTGGGCAAGACGCCATGGCACCAAATACAACGGAGCTCCTTACATCGTTCAGAGAGCCGGCGAAGCCGTTTATTCCCCGGAAGGAAAGGCGCAGCTGAAGACTCAGATCGATTATTATATGAAGAATGCGAAGACCATTCTTCAGGGCTTGAAAGACGCGGGATATACGGTTTACGGTGGCGAGAACGCCCCCTATATCTGGCTGAAAACTCCGGATTCCATGAACTCCTGGGAGTTTTTCGATCACCTGCTTTCCACGGTAAATATCGTGGGAACGCCGGGAAGCGGTTTTGGTGCGCATGGCGAAGGCTACTTCCGACTGACTGCATTTGGAACCTATGAAAATACGCTGAAGGCCATTGAGAGAATCACAAAGATGTGATGAAGGCAGGCAGAAAAGGCCGGCGTATGAAGTAACTGTATAAAAAAACACCGGCTGGATGCTTGCAGACCCAGCCGGTGTTTCTCTTTTAAAAAGATAAATTTTTGGAGGAAATGTGATATGGAATTTGTAACAGGAGTCAGAAAAAAAGAAACTCTGGAGCTTTCCAAAGTGCTTGCTCCGCAATCGCTGGACCAGGAGGTCCTGACAGACGGAAGTATCTACAGTATTCGAAACATGGGTGAGATCGCTTTCGTGATCCTGAGGAAAAGAGACGGTCTTCTGCAGACGGTCTGGGAAGAGAGAAAAACAAATCTTTCCATTTCTGAGCTGAAAGAGGGAGACTGCATCCGGGTAAAAGGAACTGTCCGGGCAGAAGAGAGAGCGCCCCACGGAAAAGAAATCCGTGCGGAGGAGATCACGATTCTCTCCTCTCCAGCAGAACCCCTTCCTCTTGCCATTGATAAATGGAAGCTTAACACTTCTCTGGAGGCCAAGCTGAACATCCGCTCCGTTTCCCTTCGGAACGTCCGGGAGCGGGCCAGATTCCGCATCCAGGAAGGCATCGTGAGAGGCTTCCGTGAATTTCTTCATGAGAACGGTTTTACAGAGATCCATACGCCGAAGATCGGAGCCAAAGGAGCTGAGGGAGGAGCCAACGTGTTCAAGCTCAGCTATTTCCACAAACCGGCCGTTCTGGCCCAGAGCCCGCAGTTTTACAAACAGATGATGGTGGGCGTTTTCGATCGCGTCTTTGAGACCGGTCCGGTTTTCCGTGCGGAGAAGCACAACACCAGAAGACATCTGAACGAGTATACCAGCCTGGATTTTGAGATGGGCTACATCGAGGATTTCATGGAAATCTGCCAGATGGAGACCGGTTTTCTCCAGTACACGATGGAGCTTCTGAAAAAAGACTATGCCCCGGAGCTTGAGATCCTGAATGTCACCCTTCCGAAAACAGATAAGATCCCCTTTGTGAAATTCAGTGAGGCCAAAGAGCTGGTGGCAGAGAAATACAACCGCAAAATCCGTAACCCCTTCGATCTGGAGCCGGAGGAGGAAGAACTCATCGGCCGGTATTTCAAAGAGGAATACGACGCAGATTTCGTTTTTGTCACTCATTATCCCTCCAAGAAGCGCCCGTTCTACGCGATGGATGACCCGGCAGATTCCCGTTATACCTTAAGCTTCGACCTCCTGTTCCGCGGCCTTGAGATCACGACAGGTGGTCAGCGTATTCACGATTATCATATGCTGGAGGACAAGATCGCAGCCAGAGGAATGACCGACGAGGGCATGGAGCAGTACATGGATGCGTTCAAATACGGCATGCCGCCTCACGGTGGTCTCGGAATCGGTATGGAGCGTCTGACCATGCAGCTTCTGGGCGAGGAAAATGTCAGAGAAGCCTGCCTGTTCCCACGCGATCTGAACAGACTGGAGCCGTAAAAAAGGAGGAAGAAAAATGGCAGAGCATAAGATTTCCGATGAGGTTATGGCTAACACCGAGCTTCTGGCCAAGCTGGCCCTCACCGATGAAGAAAGAGAAAAATCCCGCCAGGAAATGGAAAAAATCCTGGGTTATGTAGATAAACTGAACGAACTCGACACCGAAGGCGTGGAGCCGCTGATCTCTCTTTTCCCCGTGGAAAATGTGTTCCGCGAGGACAAAGTGGTAAACGGCGACATGAGAGATGAACTGGTGGATCTGGCGCCCCGCAAGAAGGACGGCCAGTATCTGGTACCGAAGACAGTCGAGTAGGGAGGACCGATATGGATATTTTGGAAAACACAGCCCTTTCACTGGGGAAAAAGATCCGGCAGAAGGAGATCAGCGTGAGAGAAGCCGTAAAAGCCTCCCTTGACCAGATCGACAGACAGGAGCCGAAGATCCACGCTTTTCTGGATGTGGATGAGAAAAAAGTATACGCGCGGGTAAAAGAAGTTGAGGAAGGCATCAAGGCCGGCCGCTACAGAGGCCCGCTGGCAGGCGTGCCCATTGCAGTCAAAGACAACATCTGCACGAAGGGTCAGAAAACCACCTGCGCTTCAAAGATTCTTGGAAACTTCGTTCCGCCCTACAATGCCTCTGCTGTAGAAAAG
Organism: Fusicatenibacter faecihominis; assembly: GCF_020686945.1. Classification (NCBI taxonomy): domain Bacteria; kingdom Bacillati; phylum Bacillota; class Clostridia; order Lachnospirales; family Lachnospiraceae; genus Fusicatenibacter; species Fusicatenibacter faecihominis. The sequence goes on from NZ_JAJEPR010000008.1 coordinate 19,052, forward strand.
CTCAACGAGGCAGGCATGATCGTCATTGGAAAAACAAACATGGATGAGTTCGCCATGGGAAGCACCACAGAGACTTCCGCCTTTGGCATCACCCATAACCCCTGGAATACCAACCATGTACCCGGCGGTTCTTCAGGTGGTTCCTGTGCGGCTGTAGCGGCAGGAGAAGCCTTTGCGGCCCTGGGTTCCGACACCGGCGGTTCCATCCGTCAGCCCTCCGCTTACTGCGGCGTTACGGGCATCAAACCCACCTACGGAACCGTTTCCCGTTATGGCCTGATTGCCTATGCCTCCTCTCTGGATCAGATCGGACCGGTGGCAAGAGATACGGCGGACTGCGCGGCTCTTCTGGATGTGCTCATGGGCTACGATCCAAAAGATTCTACATCCATGGAAAGGAAGCCGGAACAGTTTCTGGATTCTCTGAGAGGCGACCTTCATGGTGTCCGCATCGGTGTGCCAAAGGAATATCTGGATCTCGCAGAAAACCTCGATCCGGATGTGAAAAAAGCCATGGTGGACACGATTCACCTCCTGAGCAGAAACGGCGCGATTGTCGAATTTTTCCAGCTGGGTATGGTGGACTATGTGATCCCTGCCTACTATATCATCGCCTCTGCGGAGGCCAGCTCCAACCTGGCCCGGTTTGACGGCGTCAAATACGGCTACCGCACCCCGGAGGCCGACGGCCTTCACGACATGTACAAAAAGACCCGTGCGGAAGGCTTCGGCGAGGAGGTAAAACGCCGTATTCTTCTGGGCTCTTTTGTTTTAAGCTCCGGTTATTACGACGCTTATTATCTGAAAGCTCTCCGTGCAAAGGCCCTGATCAAGAAATCCTTTGACGAGGCTTTTTACAAATATGATATGATCCTGGCTCCAGCTTCCCCGACCACGGCTCCTGAGATCGGAAAGAGTCTTCAGGACCCCCTGAAAATGTATCTCAGCGATATTTATACCACGGCGGTAAACCTGGCCGGCCTTCCGGGCATCAGCGTTCCTGTGGCGATGGATTCCAAAGGCCTGCCCGTAGGTCTGCAGCTCGTAGGAAACTGCTTCAGCGAGAAAAAACTTCTGAATGCGGCTTATGGTCTTGAGAAGCTTCGCGGAAGTTTCCCCATGGCCTTTCAGGCAAAAACGGAGAAAAAGCATGGAAAGGAGGGAGCATGATGGAGAAACAGTATGAGACAGTCATCGGTCTTGAGGTCCATGTAGAGCTGGCCTCAGCCACAAAGATTTTCTGCGGATGCTCCACAAAATTCGGAGGTGCGCCCAACACCCACACCTGCCCGGTCTGCACGGGAATGCCCGGAAGCCTTCCGGTTCTCAACAAACAGGTGGTGGAATATGCACTGGCTCTTGGCCTTGCGGCAAACTGCGGTATCAACCAGCACTGCCGTTTTGACCGGAAAAACTATTTCTATCCGGATAACCCTCAGAACTACCAGATTTCTCAGCTTTATGTGCCCATTTGCCACGACGGCTGGCTGATGGTGGACACTTCCGTGGGCCAGAAAAAGATCCGCATTCACGAGATGCACATGGAGGAGGATGCCGGTAAACTGATCCATGACGAGTGGGAGGACTGCTCCCTGGTGGACTACAACCGAAGCGGCGTTCCGCTGGTGGAGATCGTTTCCGAGCCGGATATGCGTTCTGCCGAGGAGGTTATCGCTTACCTGGAGAAGCTCCGGATGATCTGCCAGTATCTTGGCGTATCAGACTGTAAGCTTCAGGAAGGTTCCATGCGTGCCGACGTAAACCTCTCCGTGAGGGAAGTGGGCAGCGATAAGCTTGGCACCCGTACCGAGATGAAAAACCTGAACTCCTTCAAAGCCATCGCCCGTGCCATCGACGGCGAGCGCGCCCGTCAGATCGAGCTTCTGGAGGAAGGAAAGAGCGTGGTTCAGGAGACCCGCCGCTGGGACGACAACAAAGAGTATTCATACGCAATGCGTTCCAAGGAGGATGCCAAGGATTATCGTTATTTCCCGGATCCGGATCTGCCCTCCGTCTACATCGACGACGAGTGGATCAGCCGGGTGAAAAAAGCCCAGCCCGAGATGCAGCCGGAAAAAGCGGCCCGCTACCAGAAGGATTATGGCCTTTCCGAGTACGATGCCAGCCAGCTAACCCAGTCCCGCCATCTGGCAGAGCTTTTTGAGAAGACGGCGGATCTTTGCGGCAATCCCAAGAAAGCGGCAAACTGGTTCTTGGGTGAGACGCTTCGTCTGCTGAAAGAGAGAGGACTGGAGGAAGAAGAGGTTGAGTTTTCACCGGAGCATCTGGCAGCCCTTATCGCTTCTGTGGAAAAAGGCGAAGTGAACAACCAGGGCGCGAAGGAGGTCTTTGAGAAGATCTTTGATGAAGATGTGGAGCCGATGGCTTATATCGAGGCCCACGGTCTGAAAATTTCCCAGTCTGCCGGGGAGGCGGAGGCTGTAGTGGATAAGATCCTGGCAGCTAATGCGGATGCTGTAGAGAAATATAAGAACGGCGAGGAGAAAGTACTTGGCTTTCTGGTCGGTCAGATCATGAAAGAGATGAAAGGAAAGTGCAATCCGGGCCAGATGAAAGAATTGATCATTTCCAAGGTAAAATAATAATTTTGAGGGGGCCCGCTCTGAGTCGCGAGCCCGCAGGCCCCCTCAAACTCCCCCATCTGGGCCCGCTTTAGAAAATAAGGGGCGTACGTCAGACTGGGACGCAGCGGTGGGGAGATAGAGAGTGAGTGAGAGATGCTTCTTTGAGAGAGGTATCTCTTTTTTTGTTGGAAAAATATAGTTAAAAATAGATTGAAATACATAAATAATAGGATGATTTTAAAAAGATGACTAATAAAATCTGAACATATTGACAATGTAAAACTTAAGATGATAAAATAACGATAACGGAAAAATAAACAAAAAATAAGGTTTAAAAAAGAAAATATATGTGAAAAATATGCATAAATTTTGCCTTTTTAGGAGATTTGATTAAATGGGAGAAGAGAATGGCCTTACGGTATCAGGAAGTTAAGTTGGAAATAAAAAAGTTGATTTTGAGCAGCAAAGAGGGGAGCAGGATACCTTCCAGAAATTTTTTGAGCAGGAAGTATCAGGTGGCCAGGAACACGATTGACAAGGCGATCACGGAACTGGAGCAGGAGGGGTATCTAAATTCGGTGAAGGGAAGCGGCACTTATGTGACAGGCCGGTTCAGCAGGAATGTCAACATCGGCGTGATCCTGCCTTCTCTGATGGGCGATGTTTATCCACAGTTTATTTCCGGAATTGAGGATTACGCCACAGCGAATCACATCAATGTGGTGCTTTTAAGCAGTGAGAGCATTCCGGAGAAACAGAAGAGGAACGTTTACCAGATGATCGAGATGGGAGCCGACGGCTGTATCATCATTCCAATTATTAACTCGGAGATGAGCTTTGAAACCCTGGATCTTCTGAAAAAGAAAAAGATTCCTTTTGTGCTCTGTAACCGCAGTATCGACGGACTGAACGCTCCTTTTGTGGGGACCAACAATCATTACGGAGCCTATATGGCGACAAAGCATCTCATCGAAGGGGGCTGCAGGCGGCTTTCTTATCTTTCACAGAGAAAATATTCTACCTCCATCAGCCGTTACAACGGCTTCAAGACAGCACTGCTGGACTGTCAGGAAGAAGTGGAGGAGGGGCCGGTTCTTCTGGGAAATTACGAGGGCGACGCACTGAAAGAAAAGTTGCAGGTGATTTTTTCTGGGGAAAAGATTCCGGATGGGGTTCACTGCTTTGACGATATGATGGCGACGGTCCTGTACAGCGTTTTGCAGGAAAAAGGGCTGGTACCCGGAAAAGATGTAAAGGTTGTGGGATATAACGACAGCAGCATCTGCAATATTCTGCCGGTTCCGCTTTCGTCCGTTTCTTCCCGTTCCAAGGAGATGGGAAAAGAGGCGATCCGGATGATGATGGAAGCCCTGGAAGGCGGAGTGAAAGAGGAAGCTGCCAAATGGATCATCCCGGAACTGAAGATAAGAGAGAGCAGCCGTACAGAAAAAATTTGATAAGCCGTAAGAGGCTGGAAAGGAAAAAGGAGATGAAACTAGGTGGTATCGTCCCGGCATTGGTAACGCCATATGACGGGGAAGGAAAAGTCAACTATGAAATGCTGAAAAAGCTGGTGGAAGTGCTTCTGGAGGATGGAGCCGACGGTTTCTATGTGACAGGAAGTACCGGTGAGTGCTTTCTTCTGAGCGAGGAGGAGAGAATCAAAATCACAGCGACGGTGGCAGAGACCGTGAACGGACGGGTTCCCATTGTGACCCATGTGGGAATGATCGGTGCCGCTCAGGCTGCAAAGCTTGCAAAAGAAGCAGAAAGGGCAGGAGCCACCGCAGTCTCCAGCGTTCCGCCTTTCTATTACAATTTCAAGCTGGAAGAGCTGGTTCGTTACTATACGGCGATCTCCGATGCGACAACCCTTCCGGTGATGGTTTACAACATTCCCAGGTATTCCGGCGTGATCATCAATGCCGACAACCTGGGCGAGATTAAAAAGAGCTGCCGGGTGGAGGGCATCAAATATACCGATTCCAATCTCTACGAGCTCGAACGCATCCGCACCCGCTATCCGGAAATGACCGTAATGTTCGGTCAGGATGAATCTTTCCTGTATTCCCTTCCGGTAGGAGTGAACGGAGCCATCGGAAGCACTTACAACTTCATGCTGAAAAAATTCAAACGAATCTGGAATGCCTATCACGAAGGCCGCCAGGAAGAGGCGGAAAAAATCCAGCATGAAGCCTGCAGAATTATCGACGCTCTGCTTCAGGTGAGAGATATCACGGCGGTGAAATATCTGCTGGGCCGCAAAGGAATTGTCTGTGGCGACTGCCGTTCCCCCTTCTCACCCATAACAGAAGCGCAGAAACAGTTATTAGACGGGATTGGTGATCTGGATTGATGACAGAGACGACAACGATTTTGGAAAAAGCCGGTATCGGCGGCTATGAGGAATACCGGATTCCGGCCATTGCGGTGACGGACAGAGGAACCGTCCTGACGGCCTGGGAATCCCGGAAAGAGACGGGAAATGACTGGGCGGAGTGCCATATCACCGTCCGGAGAAGTACGGATGATGGAAAAAGTTTCGGCGAACCTCAGTATATAAAAGGAACGGTTCCTCCGGAGGAGCGGATCACATGGAACAATCCGGTGCTGATTTCCGACGGAAACCTGGTGCATCTCATTTTCTGCCAGGATTATGAAAAAACCTGGTATACCGTCAGCGAGGATGAAGGCGAGACCTTCCGGGAGCCGGTAGAGATCACAGAAACTTTACGAAATATTCCATGGGAATGGAACGTATGCGCGACAGGCCCGGGCCACGGTATCCTGACGAAAGCCGGACTTCTGGTAGTACCGATCTGGCTGGCCATGGGGAAAGTTCATGAGAGAAAAGGCAAATTGGTACGGGACCATTTCCCGTCAGTAGCCGGCTGTATCTATAGCGAGGACCACGGAAAAACCTGGCTTCCCGGCTTTTTCACAAGAGGTGTGGAAAATGCCAACGAGACGACGGTGGCGGAAATGGCGAGCGGAAAGCTTTTATTCAATTTCCGGAATGAACGGTTTGAGCGCTGTCGGGTCATGGGAATCACCCAGGCAGTTCCGACGAAACTCGAGACTGTCTGGAGCGAGACACAGCTTCCGGATCCGACCTGCTGTGGAAGTATGGAAAGTGAAGATGGCACGCTTTATTTTGTAAACTGTGCGAACCATGATATGAATATTTTTTACGCACCGCGGATTCATCTGACTTTATATAGAAGCAACGACGATGCCCGCACCTGGGAGGCTCTGGAGGAGATCGATCCCTGCGGCGGTTATGCGGATCTGGCGATCCACGAAAATGCGGCGTATATCCTTTATGAGCAAACAGTGAACGGAACGATACAGGAGCTTTTGCTGAAAAAAGTGCTTCTGTAAAAATAAAAAAAGGAGGAACAACAAATGAAGAGAAGAAGAGAATGGTCAGCTTTGCTGGCAGGAGTTATGGCCCTTGGTGTACTTGGCGGAGGAATCAGCGTATCTGCGGATGAGGACGTTCCCACCATCGTCATTTACAATAACTCAGGCGCTTTCTCCGTAGCCGGAGCAGAGGCAGGAAGTGACAGCTCCATTTACCAGAAAATGCAGGATTACATTCTGGAGCAGACCGGAGTGAAAGTTGAAATCATCATGCCTCCCTCCGATGCAGGCGCACAGACCGAAAAACTCAACCTTCTGCTGGCAGGCGGCGATCAGATCGATGCCTGGTGGGGAGACTGGAGAGATTATGCGAAAGACGGCATCATCCTTCCGCTGACTGACTACATTCAGGCGCCGGAAGCAAAAGAGCTGTACGATCTCTGGGAGCCCTGGGGATCCTGGGACAGAGTAACAGACACTGACGGAACCATTTGGGCAATCCCCCGTGGAACCAACACCACCCCGTATCAGGTATTTGTACGCAATGACTGGCTGGAGCTCACCGGAATGGAAATGCCCACGACCATGGCAGAGCTGAATGAGTATCTCTATAAGATCAAAGAGCTGGATCCCTATGGAAACGGCGAGACAATCCCTCTGATCCTGGAAAAAGGCGGTTCCACAGAGGTCCTCAATACTGCGGAATCCGTTCTGCTGGGCGGTTTTGTGAAGAGTGGAAACGGCAAGTGGCTGGATGAAACAGATAATAAGGTGAAACCGGAATGGATCGCTGACGGCTATGTGGATTTCCTGAAACAGCTGAATCAGTGGTACACCGACGGCATCATCCACAAAGAGTGCTTTACCATGGATGCTGACACCATCCGTTCCTATATTTCCAAAGGAGCCGTAGGAGCTACCTGCGCCTGGTATTCCAGAATCACCCTGACAGAGCCGACTTTAAGAGAGAATCTTGGAAACTATGAGCGTACAGAAGAGAAGCCTTATGTATGGAGCATCAACGAAGCAGGTATCACCGGCGATAACGGAAGCCTGATTCAGACGAAGGCCCTGGGCGGAACCAGCGGTCTGGTGATCAGCAGCAAGTGCAAGAATCCGGAAGCAGTTATGAAATTTGTGGAATGGTCCTTCCAGTGGGAAAATTACACAACAGAAGCTTACGGTCCGGAAGGCGAATACTGGAAATATAATCCGGATGTAGAAAACGCTGAAGAGAACAAAAATATCATCCCCATCGAGGGCGGTCCCACCTACGCAAGAGATTTCCTGGTATCTTTAGGCCTGCCGCTTGAAGTACAGACCTCTGAATATGATGAGGAAGGATATCAGCTCATGCACAACTTCTGGCTTCAGGAGCATCTGGACGATTTCGATGCAACTCTGGATCCGGGAATCGAAGGGGATATCAACTGGGATACCGACGCTCTGGCAGAGAATATCCCCATGCTGAATGACCTGAATACCTACAAAGACGAAGAGCTGATCAAATTTGTAAACGGCACAAGATCTTTCGATACCTGGGATCAGTTCCTGGAAGAGTGCGATGGAATAGGATTACAGGATTACATCAATGAGTATACCAGACAGTATCAGGAGCAGAAAGAAAGCTAAGCGTAATGTTATGAGTGAGCGGGCGGCCGGGCAACCAGCCGCCTGTATAACTAAAGGAGACCTGATATGAAAAAAAAGAAAAACTTGTTTTATTACCTGAAGAAAGACCGTTTTATTTATCTGTTAATGCTGCCAGGCCTGATCTGGTATCTGGTATTCCGCTATTTTCCCATGCTGGGAATTGTTATTGCTTTTGAAGACTATAAACCGTTCTGGGGAATCGAAGGAATCTTTACTTCAAACTGGGTAGGATTCAAACATTTCATTAAATTTTTCCAGTCCCCTTATTTCTTCCGACTGATGAAAAATACTCTCCTGCTGAGTATTTACACTCTGGTATGGAGCTTTCCGATAGCCATTATTCTGGCACTTTTTATCAATGAACTGAAATGTAAAATTTTCCAGAAAACGGTTCAGACTGTATCTTATCTGCCGCATTTCCTTTCCACTGTTATCGTCTGCGGAATGATCCGAACCCTGGTGTCTGTGGACGGTGGGCTGGTCAATGCGATTGTGAAATTTTTCGGCGGAGAGGCGATGCCGTTTCTCGGAATGCCGGAATATTTCCGGACAATTTACACAGTTTCAGAAGTCTGGCAGAGCGTCGGCTGGGACAGCATCGTATTTATCGCAGCGATGGCCGCCATCGACCAGGAGCTCTATGAGGCTGCCATGGTGGACGGTGCAGGCGTTCTCAAGAGAATGTGGCATATAACGATTCCGGGAATCATGCCGGTTATCACAATCATGCTGATCCTCAAAGTGGGAAATATCCTGAATCTGGGCTATGAAAAAGTCCTGCTTCTCTATTCTCCGCAGGTTTACTCCACAGCGGACGTTATCAGCACTTATGTATACCGGGAAGGCGTGGTAAATCAGAATTACTCCTTTGCGACAGCGGTAAATCTGTTTACCTCCGTGATTTCTCTGATTCTTGTTCTCGGAACAAATAAGATCACGAAAAAATTAGGACAGGAGGGCATCTGGTGAAAAAGAAAAAATTATCAGGGGAAACAATTTTTCAGATCGTAGATGTGATCGTGATGTGCCTGTTCATGGTACTGGTCATCGTTCCGGTATTTACCGTAGTTATGACTTCTTTTGTGAGTGAGGCGGAGATCGCCAGAAGAGGAACGTTTATCATCATTCCTGAAAAATTTGATTTTTCCGCTTACAAAATGCTCCTCGCCAGTGGAAAAAATATCGCGAGAGCTTATGGAAACACCCTGTTCCGCGTGGTGATCGGAACTGCGCTGAACCTGGTCTTTACGATCACACTGTCCTATGGACTTTCCAGAGAAGGTTTAAAAGGAAGGACTTTTCTGACAGGCTTTGTATTTTTTACCATGTTGTTTTCCGGTGGAATGATTCCGACATTCATTCTGGTCAAAGGTGTAGGCCTTATTGATTCCCGCTGGGCTATGGTTCTTCCCTGCTTGATCAATACCTGGAACCTTCTGATCATGAGAAATTTCTTCTACGGGATTCCCAAGAGCCTGGAGGAGGCGGCTGTTATCGATGGAGCAAATGATGCACAGGTCCTGGTAAAGATTGTGCTTCCGCTTTCCAAAGCTTCCATCGCAACGATCGGCCTTTTCTATGCAGTAAGCCACTGGAACGCCTGGTTTGATGCCATGCTCTACATCAACACCACGGCTCTGCTCCCCATGCAGAACATCCTCCGGAATATCATCACGGCGGCTTCCAGTATCGGAGACCTGGGCGCAGAAGCATACAACTCCCTGGATGTGGTACCGCCATCCCAGGCCATCCGTGCCGCAACCATCGTAATCACAACGCTGCCCATCCTGGTGGCATATCCGTTTGTACAGAAATATTTTGTAAAAGGTGTAATGGTAGGTTCTGTAAAAGGCTGACTGATTTGTGGTCAGCCTTTTAATTTGATGGTTTTGCAATCATATAATAGAAATAAACATAATTTAAATATGTTTACGGGGTATTCCATGACAAATCCCGGAGATTTATCGGAATATTTTGGCTTTACAGAGCAGGAAGTAAAATCACTTTGCGATGAATATCATATGAGTTTTCAGGAAGCGAAAGCATGGTATGAATGATATGACGACCTTTGCGACAAGGGATGATGTTCTGACGCTGCTGATTCATTTAGGTTATCTGACGTATAACAGTGAAAGACATACGGCATCGATTCCTAACCGTGAAGTTTCTCAGGAATACATGAATGCAATCAGCACAATGAACTGGCATGATGTAATTTCATCGGTAAATGCTTCCAGAAAACTTTTGGAAGCAATGTGGAATATCGAAAAAATAACAAAGTAAAACTTCCCGGACGAATAAGGTTTGATATCTTATTCGTCCGGGAAGTTTTTATAGGGTTGTTAATCGGATTCTCAATCTTTCACCGGATTTCGTGAAATCCGCTTCACATCACCACGCCGGACTGGAAATTTTCAGTCCGGATTTTTTAAGGGCCGGAAGAAGGGCATTATAAAGGATAACGACCAGGATGGTGGAAGCAACGGCATTTACAAAAGTAGTAGCGGTGCTCCATTTGGCAAGAACGGAAGCCATCTCCTGGGGCTGGCCTAAGATGTACTGTTTGTAGAAGTAACCAACCAGCGGATCGAAGATGACATTGAAGCCAAGACCTGCGATGGAGGAGATCAGGCTCCATTTGAAGATGTATTTTTTGTCCGTGCTCTCACTAATGTGAGCAATCTTGTGGGCAACCAGACCGGTGATCAGACCGATGCAGAACTTCAGGACAAACGTCTTGGGAGCTCCGGTGATATAAACCGGATCCATCAGGTCGGCGATTGTCATGCCGACAGCTCCGGCCAGTCCGCCATAACCGCCTCCGAGAAGCAGTGCGGCCAGAACACAGAAGGCATTTCCAAGATGCAGGGAAGTGGCATCTCCGCCGGGCATGGGGATCTTGATCTGCAGGAAGGTAAAGATAACATAGCACAGAGCGGCGAAAAGTGCCGTCAGGGCTAATTTCTGGATTTGATCGTGTGATTTACTGTTCATAAGCTTCTCCTCTTTTCTTTGTTTTCCATCTACTGGAATGTTATCGCTATCTTATACTGTAAGTGGATGGATTTAAATAGCCAATTCTGAAAAAAATAACCATACCAGTATGAACGCTTTCGTCCTTTTCAGAAAAAAATACCAAATTTAAAAAAAGATGATAGAATGGTGTCAGATCAAGAGGAGGTAAATGATATGTATCGGATCATGCTTGTGGAAGACGATGCCACCATTGTGGATATCTTGTCCCGTCAGCTGGAAAAATGGGGATATCTTGTCCGGGCTGTGCAGGATTTTGACCGGGTGATGGAAGAATTTCGGGAATTTCAGCCCCAGCTGGTGCTGATGGATCTGTCGCTCCCTTTTTTCAATGGCTATTACTGGTGTACGGAGATCCGGAAGATCAGCCGGGTACCGGTGCTTTTTCTTTCTTCGGCATCGGACGATATGAATCTTATCATGGCCATCAATATGGGAGCAGATGATTTTATTGCCAAACCCTTTAAGTTTGAAGTGGTGCTGGCAAAGATCCAGGCTATTATCAGGAGAACGTACGATTTCGGAAGAGATCTGAATACGTTGAACTGTCGGGGAGTCACCCTGAACCTTGGGGATGGAGTGGTTTCCTTTGGGGAAGAAAAACTGGAGCTTTCCAGAAACGAATATAAAATCCTGGAAATTCTCATGAAGAAAAAAGGAAATGTGGTGCCGAGAGAAGACCTGATCCAGGCACTCTGGGATACGGAGGAATTTATTGATGAAAACACTCTGACGGTAAATGTTGCCAGGCTTCGGCAGAGATTGAAACAGATCGGAGTGGAAGAACTGATCTCTACCAGAAAAGGTGTGGGGTATCTGATCATGGAACCGTAAAGGTACGGTCTGTCTTAGAAAGGATTTTTTATATTTATGAAAGAACTGTGTGATTTTTTAAGAGAGAAACGCCAGCTTCTCTTTTTTCTGCTGTTTTTTGAGGGGTCTCTCTGCCTGATCTATGGTCTTTACGGGCTGCCCTGGGGACCGGCCGGTTATACCTGCCTGGTGACAGCAGTTGTGACACTGGGATTTCTGATGGCAGGATTTTTCAGATGGGAAAGGAAAAGACGGCAGCTGCTGATCCTGAAAAGGCAGGCAGAACAGTCTCTTGAAACCGCAGATCTTCCGAAAGCGGAGACACCATTGGAGAAAATCTATCAGGAAATCATTCAGGATCAGGAAAAACGTTGTCAGAGAGAGCAGAAAGAAAGCAGGGAGAAGCTTGTACGGTCCAGGGAATACTATACGCGCTGGAGCCATCAGATCAAAACGCCCATTGCAGCGATGGAACTTTTGCTTCAGGAGGAACCGGCAGATGTCCGGGCACTGAAGAGGGAGCTTCTGAAAACCAGTCAGTATGTGGAGATGGCACTTTCTTATCAGCGGATGGAAGGAGACGGCAATGATCTGGTGATTCAGAGGTATGAACTCCGGCCGGTAGTGATGCAGGCAGTGAAAAAGGTCAGCCCGCTTCTGATACACAAGCATATCTCGTTTTCAGCAGGTGATCTGTCGGGTGAGGTGCTGACTGATGAAAAATGGCTGGTCTTTGTGCTGGAACAGCTTCTGACCAATGCTTCCAAATATACAAAGGAGGGCGGCAGTGTCCGGATCGGGAAAGAGAATGGGCTGCTCGTGCTCCGCGATACGGGGATCGGAATCCGCCCGGAGGATCTTCCGAGGATTTTTGAATGGGGCTATACGGGCTACAACGGCCGCCTGGACAAGCGTTCCACTGGGGTTGGTCTGGCACTGGTGAAGCAGGTGATGGAGATGCTGGGAAACAAAATGGAGATCCGCTCCGTTCTGGGAGAGGGAACGGAGGTGTTTCTGGATCTTCGGAGGACAGAACTGGAGGCAGAGTGAAAAGAGGCCGGATGCCGGACATTGGCAAAGGCTTTTCTTACGCAGATGTAAGAAATGGAAGAAGAAATGTAAGCAAAAACCATGGCAGAGCATTTCTTCTTTTTTTATACTATATTTGCAGTGAGCAATCCGCAGGCAGCAGCTGCGGGCAAAAAACAAGATCATCATATTAGGAGGCATTTCAATGGCAGTTCTGGAAGTACATCATCTGAAAAAAATATATACGACCCGTCTGGGAGGCGCCAGGGTACAGGCGCTTACCGATGTGAATTTTTCCGTGGAAAAGGGAGAGTATGTGGCGATCATGGGAGAATCCGGTTCCGGAAAAACCACACTCCTTAACATTCTGGCATCGCTGGACAGACCAAGCAGCGGAGAGGTTCTTTTGAACGGGACCAGGCTTTCGGCAATCCCGGAATCCAGGCTTGCTGCCTGGAGGCGGGAAAAGCTTGGCTTTGTTTTCCAGGATTTTAACCTTCTGGATACCTTTTCCATAAAAGACAATATTTTTCTTCCGCTGGTGCTTGCAAAAACGCCGGTGGCGGAGATGAAAAAGAGACTGACGCCTCTGGCAGAGATGCTTGGGATCTCCGGGATCCTGGAAAAATATCCCTATGAGGTTTCCGGTGGCCAGAAACAGAGGGCAGCGGTGGCCAGAGCTCTTATCACGAAGCCGGATCTGATCCTCGCAGATGAACCGACAGGGGCGCTGGATTCCCGTTCTACAGACAGTCTTCTGGCTGTTTTTGAAGAGATCAACCGGAAGGGGCAGACGATTCTTATGGTGACGCACAGCATCAAGGCGGCCAGTCATGCAGGCCGGGTACTTTTTATCAAAGACGGCACTGTGTTTCATCAGATCTATCGTGGTGAACTTCAAAGAGAGGCGATGTATCAGAAGATCTCAGATACACTGACACTGCTCACAACAGGAGGAAACAGTCATGAATAAGGGTTTTTATCTGAAAATGGCCTGGGGAAATATCCGGAAAAACAGGAATATCTATCTTCCGTATCTTCTGGCGGCCTCTGTCATGACGGCACTTTTTTACATTCAGGGTTCTCTCTGTGATATGGTGGATATTTCCGGTATGAAAGGGAAAAGAATGATGAGTTCTCTTTTGGGGATCAGTACACCGATAACGGGTATTTTTTCTCTGGTCATTCTTTTCTATGTGAACAGTTTCGTTATGAAACAGAGAAAAAAGGAATTTGGCCTCTACAATGTTCTTGGAATGGAAAAACGTCATCTGGTCAGACTGATGAGCGTTGAGATCCTTCTGGTAGCTGTTTTCAGCCTGGTTTTTGGGATTTCCGGAGGAGCTTTGTTTTCTCAGCTGTTTTTTCTGATCTTTTATAAAATGATCCGGATGGAGGCAGATCTTACGATGGTGATCCCGCGCGGAGCCGTAACAGAGACTCTGACCCTGTTTGGCATTTTGTTTTGTCTGGTGCTTTTGTATGATATCGTCGCTGTCATCCGGACCAGACCGGTCGAGCTTCTCAAAAGTGAGAGTCAGGGAGAGAGGGAACCGAAGGTTCATGGTCTGGCAGCCCTGATCGGTGTGGCTGCTCTGACCGGCGGGTATGTGATCGCACAGAAAGTAGAAAGTCCCATGGAAGCCATGCTGTGGTTTTTTGCAGCGGCTCTTCTGGTCATCATTGGTACCTATGGACTTTTTATGGCAGGAAGCATTGCATTGCTGAAATGGATGAAAAAGAGGGAGTGTTTTTATTACCGTCCATCCAGTTTTATTTCTGTTTCCGGCATGCTTTACCGGATGAAGCAGAATGCGGCAGGACTGGCCGGGATCTGTATCCTTTCCACAATGGTCATGGTCACCATCGGGGCGAGCCTTTGTATTTTCAGCGGTGTGGGTGAAGGGGTCCGGCAAGAATATCCGAGAGAATATTTTCTGCAGATGCATTATTCGGAAGACCTGAAGCCGGAAACATATCAGGATACAACCTCAGATGTGAAGAAGCTTGTGGAGGCACAGATGGAGGAGAATGGCTCCAGAGTGGAAAATATGCTGTCTTATACCAGATGCAATATGGTATACCGAAAGGGAAAAGATGGTTATGAGGCAGAAATGGGCGACCTGGCAGATACGAACGATTACGAAAACCTGGTGTATGTCCAGTACCTGCTCCGGGAGGATTATGAAGCGAATACCGGGAAGAAAATAGAGATTCCGGATGACGTGGCAGCCTTCTATGAGTCGGAAGAGGGACTGATACCGGGAGAAACACTGCTTTTCGGGGACTATTCCATAAAGGGAAAACGGCTGGAGGAGCCTGTGGAAACTGCCGTTGCCAGCCGGTACAGCGGAATAAAAAAACGGGTGCAGGTGCTCCTTCCGGGAATAGAGGAAATGGAAAAGCTGACGGAAAGTCTCGGGAAGAATTTTGAAACATATTATGGTCTTGAGGAGGGAGAAGGTCCGGGTGCAATGTACTTCCTGGGCTGGAACTGGTACTTTGATATTTCCGGTAAGCAGGAACCGGCAGAAGAGTTTCTGGAGAAGCTCCGCAGTTCCTGGGAAACAGAGAAAGCGTCGGAGTGGGCCTATATTTCCACGTTCCAGAACCGGACGGAGGAAGAAGAATATCTCTTTCAGGAGTATGGAACGATTCTTTTTATCGGATTTTTCCTCGGTCTGATTTTTCTTCTGGCAACCGTACTCATCATTTATTATAAACAGGTAACGGAAGGCTACGATGACCGGAAACGTTTTGTCATTATGCAGGACATTGGCCTTAGCCAGGCTGAGGTGAAAAAAACCATCCGGACGCAGGTGCTGCTGGTATTTTTCCTGCCTCTTGGGGCAGCAGGCCTTCATATGGCAATGGCCTTCAAAGTTCTGGTGAAGATGATGGCACTGTTTTCAGCCTACAATATAAAACTTTTCAGCCTGTGCATCGGTCTTACGGTAGCCGTTTTTGCTCTGGTCTATTTCCTTGTCTATACCGTCACTGCAAGGATTTATTATAAGATCGTAAGCAACGTTAGTACAGTGAATATTAAGTAACCGCCATATTGACTTGTCTGATTTTTCATCTGCTGCGTTGTCGTCAATCGACGTAGCCACCGCTACGCCTCATTCCTCCGCCTTGCATATGAAGAAATCACCCTGCGTCAATATAGCAGATACTTGATTTTCACTGTACTAGGTGATCATAAGACAGTTTCAGGGTTTTCAGAAAATTTTCTCATGGAGAAAAGCTTCTGGAATCGTTGAGGCTGTCTTTTTTATGTGAGCCTGACGGCAGAGAATCAGTCCTTGAAAAAAAAGAACCTCTATAATATAATGATGCGAGAGAAACAGAAACTGGCGATGCGGTTTTCCGGACGTCTTTTGACAGGCAGGAGCCGCAGAACATGGAGAAAGAAGAATGAGGAAGAAAAAACTATGGCTGATCCGCACGCTGGCGGCAGCCCTGATTCTTTCCGCGGCTGTGCCGGTGTGCCCGTCCCTTGCAGCGGAAGATTCAGAATATACGGAAACTTATGACGATACGGGGGAGGATACAGCAGAGGACAGTGGAGAAGAGACCGAGTACATCCCGGAATCCTATTACTGGACTGTGGAATCCAATGAGATCTCCGGCTGGCCCGGGGGGCCCCAGATCGAGGCGGAGGCCGCAGTGGTCATGGATGCGGACACGGGAGCTTTTCTGTACAGCAAAAATATGGACAGGAAAGAGTACCCGGCCAGTATTACCAAGATCATGACGGCACTGGTAGCGATCGAAAGCGGGAAGCTGGACAGTAAGATCCGATTTTCAGAAAACGCAGTTTATAATCTGGAGGAAGGCAGCAGCCATGTAGGCATCCAGGTAGGTGAAGTTTTAAGTATGCGCCGGGCGCTCTACGGACTGATGCTGGAATCTGCAAACGATGTTGCAAACGGTATTGCGGAAACAGTCGGCGGCAGTATCAGTGGCTTTGCGGATCTGATGAATGCGAAAGCAGCGGAGCTTGGCTGTGTCAACACGCATTTTACGAATCCGCATGGACTTCAGAACGAAGAGCATTATACCTGTGCGAGAGATATGGCACTGATCACGCAGGCGGCCCTGAAGCATCCGACCTTCCAGAAGATTGCCGGAACAACCAATTATACCTGTCCGAAGACCAACAAGGTAGATGAGGAGCGTTACTGGTACAATCACAACCAGATGATCCAGAAGGATGCGGAGTATTATTACGAAGGCTGTTTTGGAGGAAAGACCGGTTTTACGAGCGATGCCCTGAATACGCTTGTAAGCTATGCAAAGAAGGATGGCCGCACGCTGATTTGTGTGGAGCTTCATGTAAATGGAAAAGACAAGGCTTACAGTGAGAGCCACGCCATGCTGGATTATGCCTTTGAAAACTTCCAGAATGTGACCGTACCTGCCAACGAGAGCACCGTGACCCGGTCCCAGCTCATCGGAATGGACAACTTAGGCGAGCTTTCAGCTCTTCGTACGGAGACGATGGATGAAACTCTGGTGAGCGGTCCGAGCGAAGTGACGGTGACAATTCCGAAGACGGCGGAGGCTTCCGCTGTGGAGCGAAAGGGCGACGGTTCCGGCGGATTGATTTACAGCTATAATGGCTGGCAGGTGGGAAACACCTCCCTTTCCTACAATTCCTTTTCCTTCGATGTGCCCACCCCCAGTACGGTTCCCGTGAATTACACGGAGATCATCGAGGAGACCGAGCCCGGTGTCAAAGGCATGGTCCAGATGGCTGTGAGAAAGACAACGGCCTTTGGAAAAACTGCCGGAAAAGCCATCGGAGAATTTTTCAGGACTCTTCCGGAGAAGTTTACCTGGCTGAAAGATAAGATCCTCTGGCTCATCGACTGGATCAACGAGCATGACATCATGGCGGCAGTTGTGGGACTGATCCTCCTGCTTATCCTTATTCCGATCCTGGGAATCGCCTGGGCCAGAAATTCCAAAGCCCAGAAGATCCGAAAGCAGCGGAAAAAAGAGCGGGAAGAACGAATCCGTATTGAGAAGAGCATCGACAGCAAGCCCGTGAGCG
This sequence comes from Fusicatenibacter faecihominis, assembly GCF_020686945.1. Classification (NCBI taxonomy): domain Bacteria; kingdom Bacillati; phylum Bacillota; class Clostridia; order Lachnospirales; family Lachnospiraceae; genus Fusicatenibacter; species Fusicatenibacter faecihominis. The sequence goes on from NZ_JAJEPR010000008.1 coordinate 36,587, forward strand.
AGATCGAGGCAGAGCTCCGGGCAGAGATCGAAAAAGACCGTCTGGAACGGCAGCAGGCCGTGGAAGAGGCCAGAGAAATGCATGTGGAAGAAGAACCGGTGTCCCAGGAGGAAGACCAGAAGTAGGAGGAAATGAGTTATGAGCTGGGTGTCACCGATCAAGGACAAAGAGACTCTGCAGAAATTTGAGAATGGCCTGAAAGCGGCCGGTGAAAAGTATTACGTTTTGTTCGAGATCGGTCTTGGCACCGGGTTGAAGATGCCGGATATTCTGGGACTTCGGAACGAAGATGTCTGGGAAAAGGAAGTCCTGGAGCTGAACATCGGAAAGAAAACTATCCGCCGGATTTTCAAGATCCCTGAGAATCTTCAGCGGGAAATCCTCGTTTATACGGAGGGAAAAGACCCGAAGGCCTGGCTTTTTCCGGGGAGGAACGGATCGAAGGGGCCTCTTTCCAAGGAACACGCCTGCCGGGTGATGAAGCGGGTGGGAGAGGAGCTGGGGCTGCCGCCTGTGGGAAGCAGCACGATGCGAAAGACCTTCGCCTGGAATTACTATAAAGCGACGGGGGATATTTTTTATCTCCAGAATCTTTTCAATCATGCGTCGCCCTCCATCACCTACCGCTATATCGGCGAGAAGCCGAAACGGACGGTAAAGGACGATCAGCGGAGCCGTTTCCTTCTGGGAAAGGACGACAATGGGAAGAAGCGGATCCTGCTTTTGGAGAACACGCTGGAGGAGATCAGAGAGTCCTTGGGAGACTCGGGAAAAAACGATGCCTTTTTCGGCAGGGTGGATTGTCTTCTGACGGAAATGGAAGAATTGACGGAAAATTTCAAACGAATGTAAAAAAACGCTGCGGACAGAGGCTCATTCCTCTTTTCTGCAGCGTTTCTGTTTTTGTTTCAGGGCTTCTTTTTTCTGTATGATGGTCTCGGCCTCCGCATCGGAGACGAGCTTTAAGGTCTTTACGCAGAAAAAATCTCCGTTTTCCGTTTTTTTCATGCGGTTTTTTCCCTTGAGCCAGCCGTGTTCCTCGCAGCGGGCCAGGCAGTAATAATTTTTGGAATTTCCGGTGAACCAGCGGATCTTTTTCCGGGCGGGCTTCCCGCAGATATAGCAGCGGGTGGCGGCCACCTTCCGGTCCCGCATGGCATCGGTCTTGGTGCGGAAAGGTTTGGAGACGAATTTCTGATAGGTCTCATAGCGGATTTGAAACTCTTCCTTCCGGCTCTGGGGCGTGCGGTAGTAGTCCACGGAAAAGTATTTGAGAGCCTGTTCTTTATCCAGAGTCTGAAGGATTCCGGCGGTATAGGAGGCGTCTCCCAGCGCTTCATGGAAGGGCTGATCCTTGGGAAGCTCCAGGGCATCGACGACGGACTGGAGATTTTTCCGGGAACGGCCGTCCTCCCTCTGGAGACTGAAAATCTTCTGGATATCCAGGTAATAGAGGGGAAACGGGAAGGGATTTTTTATATGGTAAAAGCGCATGTTCCGCTGAAGCTCGAGAAGATCCTGAGGACCCCAGGAACAGAAAACGGCGTCCTCCATGGGGCCGCACCATTCCAGAAAGGAAGGAATCACCTCATAAAAAGGCCGGGCCTTGCGGAAAGCCTTCATATCCATATGCAGGACTTCCTGGGTATGGCGGTGGAAGCTGTGGTAGACCCTGGGCCGGATCTTTTCCTGAAACTGTCCGAATTCTTCCCACTGGTCGTCCAGTTTGACGGCTCCGATCTGAATGATCTCAAAGGGAAGCTTCTTATTCTCTTTTTCTTTTCCTCCGGGGCACTGGTTCCATTCCAGGTCAAAAACGATGTAATTCATAATCAAGTCCTTCTGGTGCTGCGGTGTCTGTTACCGTCTCTCAATATTTGCGGTATTAGTATACAGGATGGAACTGAAAAATACAAGGGGCGTATCTAAAGCGTCTCCGTACGGAAGACAGCGTAAATGAGCGCTTTTGTTTGTTGCAGTATTAAAATTTATACTTGCTGGTTAAATTGTATATAAAAAACAAAAAATCTTCGTCACATTGCCCAGAAACTTAAAAATTCCTTAATGAGACTGGCAGAACTCACAAAGTCGCCGGACAAACTTTGGTGGTTTCGGGTATGGAAGGAACGGACATAATTTAGTATACTATTCTCAGTCAGTAAACGTTGTAGTTACTAACAGAGAGGAACTGCAAGTTACTTTTATGAATTAGGAGGATGAAGAAATGGCTAGCTTATCACTGCAGCACATCAACAAAACTTACCCGAATGGTTTTGAAGCAGTAAAAGACTTTAACCTGGAAATTGAAGATAAAGAGTTTATCATCTTTGTAGGACCTTCCGGATGTGGTAAATCTACCACCCTTCGTATGATCGCAGGTCTTGAGGAGATCACCAGTGGTACCCTTAAGATCGGTGACAGAGTCGTAAACGATGTAGAGCCGAAAGACAGAGATATCGCAATGGTATTCCAGAACTACGCTCTGTATCCGCATATGACCGTATATGATAACATGGCATTTGGTCTGAAACTGAGAAAAGTTCCGAAGGACCAGATCGACAAAATGGTAAAAGAGGCAGCTAAGATCCTTGACCTGGAGAAACTGCTTGATCGTAAACCGAAGGCTCTGTCCGGTGGTCAGAGACAGCGAGTTGCTATGGGACGTGCAATCGTTCGTGATCCTAAGGTATTCCTGATGGACGAGCCGCTGTCAAACCTGGATGCAAAACTTCGTGTACAGATGCGTATTGAGATCTCCAAACTGCATCAGAGACTGGGCGCAACCATCATCTACGTTACACATGACCAGACAGAGGCTATGACCCTTGGTACCAGAATCGTAGTTATGAAAGATGGTGTTGTTCAGCAGGTAGATTCCCCGCAGAACCTTTACAACAATCCGTGCAACCTGTTCGTAGCTGGATTCATCGGTTCTCCGCAGATGAACTTCCTGGATGCTACCGTTAAAGTAAGCGGCAACGACGTTGCTCTTCAGGTAGGCAACCATTCCATCAAACTTGCTCCGGCAAAAGCTAAGAAACTCATCGATGGCGGCTACAACGGAAAGACCGTTATTCTTGGTATCCGTCCTGAGGATGTACATGATTCTGACGAGTGGCTGAAGAAGTCTCCTGAGACTGTTATCGAGTCCACCATCCGTGTATACGAGCTGCTTGGTGCAGAAGTATTCCTGTACTTCGATGTAGAGGGTGCTAACGTAACTGCCCGTGTAGATCCGCGTACAACTGCTAGAACCGGTGATACTGTTAAATTTGCTCTGGATGCTGAGAAGATTCATGTCTTCGACAAAGAGACCGAGCTTGTTATCACCAACTAATATTCATAAAAGTACTTTCAGTGCCATCCGGATTTTTCCGGGTGGCACTTTTTCTTTATCGGATGGGTGTACGGCATCATGATATGGAAAGCAAAGGATACCGCACACTGGCATTTTGGTATCATAAAAAATGAAAAACAGAGGATAAAGTAGCTTTACAGAGATGCATCCGGGAGGATTGAATTGAAGAAAATTTTAGAATATATAAAACCCTTATATCTGCGGATGCTGATCGGGTTTCTCATTAAATTGGCGGGAACGGTGATGGATCTGGCGATTCCGTGGATTTTGGCACACATGATTGATGAAGTGGTTCCCACAGGAGACCGGGGAGCTATCTTTTTATGGGGAATCGCTATGGCTGCCTGCGCGGTGATTGCCCTTCTGGGAAATGTAATTGCCAACCGGAGAGCTTCTGCGGTATCCAGGGATGCCACACGGCGGATCCGTCATGATTTATATGAAAAGATCGAACATCTTTCTGCAAGGCAGTTGGACGAAGTGACCATTCCCAGTCTGATCTCCCGACTGACCACAGACACCTATCATGTGAATCAGACGCTAGGGCGCATCCAGCGTTTGGGGGTGCGGGCGCCGATTTTGCTTGTGGGAGGAATCTTTGTGACCATGTTTCTGGATATACGGCTAAGCCTGGTATTGCTTGCTACCATTCCTTTCCTGGCCGCAGGAGTCATTTTGATTTCCGGAAAAGGAATTACGTTGTATGCGAGTGTACAGCAAAATGTGGATGGCATGATACGGACCGTGCGGGATAGTGTCACAGGTATTCGTGTCATCCGTGCGTTGTCTAAGGGGGATTATGAGTGCGCCAGATTCCAAAAGGACAGTGAACGTCTCTCAAACAGTCAGATCCATGCAGATACGGTTATGGCAGCTACAGATCCTATGATGCAGCTGGTATTAAATTTAGGCTTAACTGCGGTGGTGGTCTGTGGTGCTTACTGGGTTAACCAGGGAGTGACAAAACCGGGAAGCATCATTGCTTTTCTTACTTACTTTACCATCATCCTGAATGCCATGATGTCAGTGAACAAAATGTTTGTCATGCTTTCCCAGGCCACAGCTTCGGCAAACCGTATTGCTGAGGTGATGAATTTGCCGGAGGAAAGGCCGGCAGGAGCATCGATAGAATCTCCTATAAAAGAAGGCGTGGTATTTGATGATGTATGTTTTTCCTATGCACAGCCTGCCAATGGCTATACGTTGGAACATATTTCTTTTCATCTGAAGAAGGGTCAGGTATTGGGAGTTATCGGAGCTACCGGCAGCGGCAAAACCACACTGATCCAGCTTTTGCAGAGGTTTTATCCGGTGGATTCTGGGGCTATTTATATAGAAGGAAAAAATATTAACGCCATGGAGGAGGAGAAGCTTCACTCCCTGTTTGGAGTGGCGTTTCAATCCGATTCCTTTTTCATCGGGACGATTTATGATAACATTGATATTGGGCGGGGACTTCCTGAGGAAGACATTCTGCGTGCTGCACGCTGCGCCCAGGCAGAGCCCTTTATTCTGGATACGGAGGAGGGATATCGTCATCCAGTTCATGCAAAGGCAGCAAATTTATCCGGCGGACAAAAGCAGCGGTTATTGATTGCAAGAGCTCTGGCTGGAAAGCCGAATATCCTGATTTTGGATGATTCCTCCAGTGCGTTGGATTATCAGACGGATGCGGCCTTGAGAAATGCCATCCGAAGGGAGTACCCGGATATTACAGTGATTCTGGTAGCACAGAGGGTAAGTTCTGTGCGAAATGCAGATCAGATTTTAGTGCTGGATGAGGGCAGAGTGGCAGGACTGGGCTTCCATGAAGAATTGATGGAAACCTGTTCCCTGTATCAACAGATTGCGAAAATCCAGACAGGAGGTGAGGAATAATGGCAGGAGCGTTACAACCTCGAAATGGAAGTCTACAAAAGCCCCGGAATACTTCCCGAACCCTGTCTATGTTAGGCCAATATATGCTTCACAGTGCACCGCTGCTGATTCTTGCACTTGTCTTAAGCATTGTGGGAAATGTGTTCCAACTGATAGGACCTGCCTTGTGCGGGCGCGCCATCGATGCAGCCTCAGGGGGAAAAGGGCAGGTAGATTTTCAGACAGTTTATTATTATGCCCTGCAGATGATTGTTTTTTATGTGGCATCTGCCGCATTGGTATACCTGGTACCACAGATCGTGCTGCGGATCAGCCAGCGTACGGTACGGTTGATGCGTGGGGATCTTTTTTACAAACTGATGCGCTTGCCTGTGAAGTACTTTGATACCCACCAGATAGGAGAGCTTTTAAGCCGAATCAGTTATGATATTGACACGGTGAATACCTCTCTTTCCAATGACCTGGTGCAGATTTTGACGAGTATTATTACTATAGTGGGAGCTTTGGTCATGATGATCAAGATCTCTCCTCTTCTGGTGCTGGTTTTTGTAGTTACGGTTCCGCTGTCGGTGCTGTTTACTCGTTTTATGACCAGCCGGGTACGCCCCCTGTATCACAATCGTTCCAAGTGCCTGGGAGCACTGAACGGTTTTGCGGAAGAGTATATTTCCGGACAAAAGACGATTCGCGCTTACCATCGGGAGGAGGATGCGCTGACACGTTTTGATGAGAAAAACGAGGATGCAGTGAATAGCTATTACAAGGCAGAGTACTATGCCAGCAGTACCGGCCCCTCTGTGAACTTTATTAACAATCTTTCCCTGACGCTGATCAGTATTTTTGGGGCATTGATGTATTTAAATGGAGCAATTACCCTTGGCAATATCTCCTCCTTCGTACTCTATTCCCGGAAATTTTCCGGCCCCATCAATGAGGCGGCCAATATTTTCAGTGAGTTACAGTCTGCTCTTGCGGCAGCTGAGCGGGTATTTGAGCTGTTAAATGAAGAGGAGGAGACGGCGGATGTACAGGGAGCATTTCCTCTTCAGGTAGAAAAGGGAGAGGTAGACTTAAAACATGTGGATTTCGGCTATGATTCTGAGAAAATGATTCTAAAGAACATCAATCTGACGGCAGAACCGGGAAATATGATCGCCATTGTGGGACCTACCGGTGCGGGAAAGACGACCATTGTAAATCTTCTCATGCGGTTTTATGATCCTCAAAGTGGGGAGATCCTGATTGATGGCCAATCCATCTATCAGGTGACACGAAAAAGCCTGAGAGGCTCTTTCTCCATGGTGCTTCAGGATACCTGGCTCTTCAATGGAACCATACATGACAATATTGCCTATGGTAATCCCGATGCCACCAGAGAGGCAGTGATTGCCGCGGCAAAGGCGGCGCACATTCACGGAATGATCATGCGTCTGCCCCATGGCTATGATACCGTCATCACAGAGGATGGTGTCAACATCTCCAAGGGACAGAAACAGCTGATGACCATTGCCCGTGCCATGCTGCAGCCGGCTCATCTGCTGATTCTGGATGAGGCAACCTCCAATGTGGATCTTCAGACAGAAATGCTGATCCAAGAAGCCATGCGCACCCTGATGCGTGATAAGACCTGCTTTGTTATTGCCCACAGACTTTCCACTATCCGCAATGCGAATTTGATTTTGGTGGTGAATGAAGGCAGGATTGTTGAACAGGGGACTCATAAAACCCTGATGGAAAAAAATGGATTTTATGCATCCCTATACCGGGCACAATTTGAATAAAAAAGACGACCTCCAGGAAATTTCTCCGGATTTTCTATCAGATAAAAAACTCCGACGGAAGGAAGCCTGCGCATGGATTCGGGTAAAAAAGAGCCGCTTGCGGCTCTTTTTTATGAACATAAACCTGTAAGTATGATTCTTTTCCTTGCAAGAGATTACAAAGTGTGTTTTAATAATAGTAGATATATTATTTCGTTAGCCAAAAATTGACTTTAAAAGTTGAATTTACGAAAGAGTTATAGAGTTGAGGCGGTATGAAAGAGATGCGGGATAATGTTTTTCTGGAGAATAAAAAGGAGCTGGAGCTGGCGGATTTTATGAATTATGCGGACGGTTCCAGAGGAAACCTGGGAAAGGACATTCCGGTGACAATATACCGACTGCTGGAGTATTCCATCCGGGAACAGCTGATCCGCCAGTTTGGAAAGGAAACACAGATTCAGGTCTTTCAGGATGCCGGTTTCCGGGCAGAAATAAAGGAATAAAGGTGCAGCTTATGGAAGATAAGAACTGTGAACTTTTATTTGAGTATCTGCGGAGTATCCTTTATGACAAGGAGATTCAGACGCTGGATATCACAAAGCTGGACGAACCATACCAGAAACTGGGACGGGGACTTCAGGTATTGGAACGGACTGTTGAGGAGATGCTGGAATATTCCAAAGACCTTTCTGTGGGAAATTGGAAAAAATACAGAAAAGTCTGAAGGAAGCTTCAAAAGAGGATTTTACCATGAGCTTCAGCTATGGTGTGGTGGAATATGACAGCCGGGAGGAAGGAATTAATCGAAAAGTGCGGATGAAAACATGTATCGGGTGAAGCGGGCAAAAAAAGTGGGAAGAAGCTGACAAAATTTTCACTTGCACCGCCCGGAGGGTTTTAGTATACTGTAAGTAGTTATTTTTCGTGAATGAAAGAGAGGAAGTGGGACAATGATTTCCAGCCAGGTACTACAGAATGCGATTGATGAACTTCGCTCCATAACCAGAATTGATCTGTGTGTGTTTGATCCGGAAGGAAGAACCGTGGTTTCTACCTTTAACGGAGATGATATTTCTACGGATATGGTTCGTCTCTTTAATGATTCAGCAGCAGACAGCCAGGTGATCCAGGGCTATCATTTTTTCAAGATTTTTGATGATCAGGTTGTGGAATACATACTTGTGGCAAGAGGTTCCAGCGAAGATGCCTATATGATCGGAAAAGTAGCAGTCAGTGAGATTCAGAATCTGATCGTTGCATACAAAGAACGTTTTGACAAAAATAACTTTATTCAGAATCTGCTTCTGGACAATCTTCTTCTGGTGGATATTTACAACCGGGCGAAAAAGCTTCACATTGAGGTGGAAGCACGCCGGGTTGTTTACATGATCGAGACCAAACAAGAGAAAGATCTGAATGCCAGAGAGCTTTTGAAAACACTGTTTGCCACCCGCACCAGGGATTTTATTACAGCAGTGGATGAGCGGAGCATCATTCTGATCCATGAACTTCGTGAGGACGAGGATTACGAGGAAGTGGAGCAGGTTGCCAATATGATGAAGGATATGCTGAACTCCGAGGCCATGGCCACGGTACGGATCTCCTATGGTACCATTGTAAGCGAGATCAAACAGGTCTCCAAATCTTATAAAGAAGCCAAAATGGCTCTGGATGTAGGCAAGATTTTTTACGCAGAGAAACGGATCATTGCATATAATACTCTTGGAATCGGCCGTCTGATCTATCAGCTGCCCATTTCTCTCTGTGAGATGTTCATGCATGAGGTTTTCGGCGACAACATTCCGGACTCTCTGGATGAAGAGACACTGACTACGATCAACAAGTTCTTTGAGAATAATTTGAACGTTTCCGAGACATCCAGACAGCTCTATGTGCACCGAAACACTCTGGTGTACCGTCTGGAGAAGCTTCAGAAGAGCACCGGTCTCGATATCCGCAAATTTGATGACGCCCTGACTTTCAAGATTGCTCTGATGGTAGTGAATTATATGAAGTATATGGAGAATCAGGAATACTGAGGACTGTGTGAGCCGCCTGGAGAAGAGCAGGCTTTAAAACCCTGCCGCAGGCAGAAAATCGTAGAAAATTATATATTTACAAAAGAATACTGCATGTATGAAAAAACCTCCTGTGTTATGTTTTGACACAGGAGGTTTTTTACTGCAGATAAGTGCGGAGATAGATCGTTCGATAAGCTGACGGCGTCATTCCGGTCTGCTTTTTGAAAAAGCTGGAAAAATAAAAGGGATTGTTGAACCCCAGAGAGTCTGCGATTTCAGAGACCGGCAGATCCGTGGATGTGAGAAGCTGGGCAGCCGTATCGGATTTTTTCTTCTGAATGAACTGCCCGGGGGAAATGCCCATCTGCTTCTGGAAAAGCTGGGTGAAATGGCTGACATGATAACCGGCGGCCTGAGCCATCTCCGAGACGGTGATCTGTTCGGAGAGATGATTCTGCACATAGAGAATGGCATTGGACAGAGGAGATTCAAAATCCTGAGCAGCCAGAGAAATGGTTTCCGGCGTCTTTTCCGACAATGCACCGATCAATCCGGCAATCGCGGATACGGTGAAACAGTTCAACAGCCGTTATGGAACGGACGTTACCCTGCATATGGTTACGCTGCAGGAGCTTTATGACCTGATCCGTGAAAAAGTGAAAGATGCACCGGTTTACCAGGGAACCATGAACGACTGGTGGGGCAACGGCGTGGGAAGTACTCCTTATGCGGTGAAACATTTTAAAGAGGCTCTCCGCCTGTCACGGATCTGCGACCGTCTGGAGGAAAATACCGGTGTTCACAATGAAGAACTGGTTCAGGCCTACGGAGACAACTCCCTTCTGTATTCAGAACATACCTGGGGGCATTCTGCAACCATTTCAAACCCCTGTGATACGATGGTCACAAACCTGGATTTTCGCAAAAACAGCTATGCTTCCAAGGCGCATGAGGCGGCTGCCATGAGAAAAATGAACAGTGCTTTCTTATGGGAGATATCCTGCGCTACTATAGCCATTCCGGAAAAGTAAAGGCTGTTTCCACGAGCAGAGAGAAACGGAAGCTTATCACGGATAATGCAGAGCATCCGGAAGTGATCTGCCGCTGGTGGGACAACTTCTTTGAGCTGGACAACTCCGTGATGTCCCAGCATGGTGTGCTGGACGAAGTACTGTTCAAACAGGAAGACGGTTCCTATACCAGGATCGATATAACGAAAGAATCTCAGGAAGTGCAGGAAAGAAATGACTGGGGTAACCTGTGGGCGCAGTCACTGCCGAAATACATTCCGGAAGGCTTTAAGATCAAAGAAGAATTAGAACCTGTTTATAATGAGACAGAGTACAGAGATTCTGTGTATGAGCCGTATATGACTGAAAAATGTGTACCGGATCAGTGGCCGGATCTGGAGCATTCGGAAGAGATCGCAGAGCTGGAAGCTTCCATCAAGGATTACATTACCCAGTGCCAGGCAAAATGGGTTGCAGGTCAGTCTGATATCAATGCAGACTGGGATGGCTATCTGGAGCAGCTTGACAAATTAGGTCTGGATCAGTATCTTGAATATAAAGGTGCAGTGAAAGCCGAATAATAAAAAAATAAAAGACGGCGTGGATTCTGTCACGCCGTCTTTTTAAAAGGAAAGAAATTTCTAAAATCCGGAATCTGACTGAATAAAAGGTGGAAAAAGATGAAGATAAGAATTGGAGAAGGCGAACTGAAACTTTTAGGAAACGGACAGATTGAAGAGCTGTCTTTCAGAGACGGATCAATTTTTCCGAAAGGACAGTTTTCCTGGCTGATACGGGCTTTCCGGGATGGAAAGGAAGTCGGGATTCGTCTGGTGGACCGGGAAAAGGAGCGGATTCTTTATCACTGGGAAAAAACGGAAGAACCTCTGGTCATGCAGGTGACAGAAAAAGAAACATATACGGTTTTTACCGTTCTGGAGTGCCCGGATTCTTTTGATTTTCTGGAAATAGGACCTATCGTGACAAGTCTGAATGAAGTGGTCGGAGATGTTATCGGTGTCGTTCAGGGGGGAATGGTAGCGATAGGAATCCAGGCTTTGAATGTGAAAACTCTTGCAGGTTTTCCTTATGAACTGAAAGATCAGGTGATTTACAGAAAAGAAACACCGACGTCGGAACTGACCGTTTCTGCCTTGGATTTTTCCATGGCAGCAGCTTACGATATGCCTTTTGGAAGCGTTCTGCAGTTATATTGTGAGAACAGGCGCCGGGACAGAATAAAGACCGTATGCTATGCGGAAAACTGTATTCCGGCTCCGAAGCTTGAAAGAGACGATGCGGATATCAAAGGCTGCAGCTTTGCTCTTTTTGCCTGTGAAAAGGAAGCGGCTCTTGCGGTGATCGGAGAAATAGAAATGGGCGAGGGGCTTCCGCATCCGATGCTTGATGGTGAATGGCTGAAGACCTCCAGAAAAGCGGTCTGCTCCTACATGATCAGCGAGTTTGGCGTGGATAATATCGATAAAATGCTCGCTTATGCAAAAAAAGGAGGCTTTTCTTATCTCTATCATCCGGAACCCTTTGATACCTGGGGGCATTTTGAACTCCGGAAGGACCGGTTTCCTCAGGGAGATACGTCTTTGAAGGAGTGTGTGGAAAAAGCAGAAGCGCAGGGAGTGAAAACAGGACTCCACACGCTGACAAATTTCACCAGGACCAATGATTCTTATGTGACTCCGATTCCGGACAAACGATTGAAAGCCATGGTGCCGGTGAAACTTCTGGAAGAGATCAGTGCAGAAGAAACAGAGCTCCGGATCGATGAATTAAAAGGCTTTGCCTATGCAGCCACGCTGAACAGCTTCCGGATTGGGGATGAACTGCTTCAGTATCAGGAATGTAAACCAGATCAGGAGAAAGGCATACTTTTGACAGGCTGCACCAGAGGAGCTTTTGGTACGACGGCGGCAGGGCATCCAAAGGGGGCAGAAGTATATAAACTGACAGATTATCCTTATCAGACGCTGTTTCCGGATATCGATCTTCAGGACGAGTTTTCAGACCGGATCGCAGAACTCTTCAATAAAACAGGTCTGAATCAGATTTCTTTTGATGGTCAGGAAGGCTGCGAATGGACGGGAGAGGGTGAATATGCCGTAAACCGTTTTGCCATGCGCTGTTATGAACAGTTTGATCATCTGGTCCTGAACGATGCGTCGAGGCTGCATCACTTCCTCTGGCATATGAATACGCGCATGAACTGGGGCGAACCCTGGGGAAAAAGCATGCGGACAGGTCAGGTGGAAGGCAGGATCAAAAATCAGAAGTTTTTTGAAAAAAATCTGTTCCCGAAAATGCTGGGCTGGTTTCTGATCCGAAAGGCGAACCGCCGGTTTGAGGCAAGCACATTGATGGATATCGAATGGGCCCTGTCGGAAGCGGCAGGCTTTGACGCCGGTTTTTCCATGTCCATTTCTGAAAATGTATTGGATTCCCTTGGAAATATTGATATACTTCTGGAAGCTATCAAAAACTGGGAACGGCTCCGGTTTGAGAACCGTTTTCCTGACGAGCTGAAAGAAGAACTTCGGAAACCAGAGACAGAATGGCATCTGAAGAAGGTGGACGATCATCATTTTGAACTTTATCCCATGGCGGTCAGCCAGCCCTTTGTCTGCGATCTTCTGGAGATGCAGCCGGGACAGCCAGGGGGAGCCGACTGGTACTTTGAAAACTGTTTTGAGGAACAGCCTCTGAAATTCCAGATGAGAGTGGAAGGCTATGGCTTTATCGAAAAGGTACAGTTTTACACAAAGAAAGGCCTCATAAAATTTGATGCGACCGTAAAAGGAGGCCAGTATCTGCTGTTTGACGGCGAAGAAGCCTGGGTGACGGACCGGAATTTCAACCGGCAGGAAAAAGTGGAATATACAGGAAGCTGTCCGCTGGTAAAAGGGAAAGACAGTTTCAGCTTTGGCTGTACCTTTGGAGGCGAAGAAGGTCCGGAAGTAAGCGTGCAGGTGATTACTCAGGGAGAAGCATACCATATAATGAGATAGCATAAAGAAGAAAAGATCATGATGAAAGTAATGACAGATTTGAATGGAGGAGTTAGAATGATGCAGAAAGTTTTAGGTTATGTAATTGAAGATTCAATTGTAAAGGAAGAAGAAGCAAAGATTTTGACACACATCAACGTAGCTTTCGGCCATCTGACGATGAATGGAGAACTGGTTTTTGACTATCATCCGTTTTTGAAGCAGATGAAACAGGTCAGAGAATGGAATCCGGATATAAAGATCGTTTTATCCATTATACCGGAAGAGCCCGATGCCTTCACTGTAGTGAGCGCATCGGAAGAGCTTCGTGGGAATCTGACGGAAGCCTGCCGCAAACTGGTGGCAGAGAGCGGCTTTGATGGCGTGGATTTTGACTGGGAATACCCCTGCGTGCCTTCCAACGGAATGAATTGTTCACCGGCAGACCGTGAGAATTTTACACTGCTGTGTGAAGCTGCCAGAAAAGGAATGGACGCAGCAGGCGGCGGAATCGTTTCGATTGCTGCAGGCGCTGATCTCTATTATATTGAAAGCATTGAGGTGGACAAGCTTGCAAAAATACTTGATTATGTATGCCTGATGACCTATGACCTGAAATGCGGTTTTCATGCGTTGTCCGGTCATCATACGGCACTCTATTCTTCCACCGGAGATATTTTCCGCAATAGCTGCGATCAGGCGCTGAGACTGTTCCATCAGGCTGGTTTTCCGAAAGAGATGCTGCTGATGGGAGCTGCTTTCTACTCCAGAAAATGGGAGAATGTCAAAGACCGTTATCACGGTTTTCTGCAGTATACAGAAAAAGGCGGCGGCTATGGTCCGAATTATGACGAACTTGCAGAAAAATACATCGATAAAAATGGTTATGTCTCTTACTGGGATGACGAAGCGAAAGCGCCCTTCCTGTTTAACGGTTCCACCTTTATCAGTTACGACGATGAGCGCTCTCTGGCCTGCAAGTGCAGATATGTGAAAGAGGAAGGAATCGGAGGAATCTTTTACTGGTGCCATAGCGGCGATACCAGCGGCGTTCTGCTGAGGAAAATTGGGGAAGAAATAAGATGATGTGACAAAGGTAAGATATAAGAAAACCAGGCCGGGTTCTCTCTGAGTGGAGGGGATCCGGTTTTTTCTATATTATTTTCAGCACATATCTCCCCCGGAATTATAGGGAAGATATAGGGCAAATCACACAAAATGTTTTATTGAAAATCATGAAAATCAATTATTTTGCCCAATCCTCTTGAAAAATCCTGTCATTAGTATATTATAAAGTTACAACAATTAACTTCGTGGTGTGAGGATAGAGATTAGAAAGAAACATCACAATTTTATTTCATTGGAGGAGGATTTCGTAATGAAAAGCATGAAAAAACTTGTAAGCTTAGCACTTTGCACTGCTATGTTAGGCAGTACAATCCCTGGAATGAACATTGCAGCAGCAGAAACTACAGGGAAGACAGAGTTCTGGAACGATAAAATGGCTAATACTGATCAGAGCAAACTGGATCAGATGCAGGAGAGTATCAAAGACTTAAGTGGAATCGATGTAGAACTTATTGCATATCCGGACACGGCTTCTTATCAGACCGCAATGCAGCAGTCCATCCGCACCGAGGATGCTCCGGGATTATTTACCTGGTGGAGCGGCTCTCAGCTGGAGACTCTGGTAAAAGAAGGCCTTGTAGAAGATATGACTGATTTCTGGGATGAGTATGTAATTCCCAATGGCGTATCCGCAGATGTAGCCGATTCTTTGACCTTTGATGGAAAGATTTATGGTGTTCCTTACAGTATCATTTACAACACCATTATTTATAACAAAGATATTTTCAATCAGTATGGTCTTGAAGAACCCCAGACCTTTGATGAGTTCCTGACCGTATGCCAGACTCTTCTTGATAACGGTGTTACCCCTATCGCATTAAAGAGCGATTCCTGGGCAGGCTTCATCTGGTTCCAGGCTATGCTGGCCGCTTATGATCCGGCTCTCTATGAAGGCGTTTGCGATGGTTCTATCGCTTATACCGATGAGAAGGTAGTAGAAGTTATGAATCAGTGGAAAGATATGCTGGACAAAGGATATTTCTCCGCACCGATGACCAACGTTGATATGGCTAAGAGTGTTGCAACCGGCAGCGTAGCTATGGAGCTTGAGCCGAACTATGAGGCAACTACCATTGTAAATGATTATGGACTGGATTCCAAAGAAGATCTGGGAACCTTCGTACTTCCTTCTGTAGATGGCGCAAAGAAGATTGTATTCTATGAAATTGCTCCGCTTTGTGTATCAAGCACCAGCAAGGACAAAGACGCAGCTATCGAAGCTTTGAAGAGCTGGTTCACCAAAGAAAATCAGACTGTCTTCACAGATATCACCGGTTTCTTATGCAGCAGTCAGGTAACAGTTGATAATGAGTGTGTAAACCAGATGGTTGCTTACACAACAGATTCTGACAACTACTCCATGATGCTCCGCTACTATGAGAATACTCCGTCAGATGTAAGAGACGTTGCTCTGGACGAGCTGATGAAATTTGAGCTGGGCGATGCTGGCGTGGATGAAGTATTAAGCACTATTCAGACAAAGGCAGATGAAGTTTTTGCAAAATAAATAAAAAAACAGCAGGCCACGGGTTTTCATGGCCTGCTGTATTGAAACAGCTGAACTGGCCAGAGTACGGACCATGTGTTTAACAAAGAGGACGCTGAGAATGAATATGACTAAAAAAAGAAAAAAGAATTATTTAACAGATTATTTATACATCTTGCCAGCAGCAGCGTTTGTTGGGATCTTTTTTGTATCATCTATTTTATATACCTTTTATTTGAGCTTTTTTGAATGGGATGGTTTTTCAGAAAAAATTTTTGTTGGCTTGAATAACTATAAAAATCTTTTCTGTGATGCCAATTTTTTGATTTCTGTACGAAATACGATTATCTGGGTTGTATGTTCCCTGGTAACACAGGTTGTCTTACCCTTATTATTTGCAATTTTGATCACAAGGAGTTCCTTCCTTAAATTTTATAAGAATATTTTCTATTTCCCGACAGCTTTATCAGCAACGGTAGGAGGAATGATCATGACGACGCTGCTTTCTACCTATGGTTTACCCTATCTGGCTGGAAAATGGATTTCTCCGTCTTTGATGAGAGACTGGCTGTCCATTCCCAATGTCAATACGTTTATTATGATCATGACAGGAATTTGGCAGGGAATCGGCTTAAATATGCTGTTGTTTATATCTGGTTTAAGAAACATGGACTATACACCGGTGGAGGCATCTATGATTGATGGCGCTGGCGGGCTTACATTATACACCAAAGTTATTTTACCGTTGCTGCGGCCGACCATTATCGTTGTACTGTTGATGTCCCTGGTAAATAGCTTTAAGGTATTTGATTCCATCTGGGTTATGACAAAGGGTGGTCCTTATCGGACATCTGAGACCCTGGCACTTACCATGTATCAGGAGTCATTTATCTATAACCGGTTGGGAAGCGGTGCTGCGATCGCGATTATTCTGACCATAGTTATTTTGATCATTTCCTATTTCAATATCAAAGGAACATTTAAGGAGGATTGAGTATACGATGCTAAAAATAAGTAAACGTCAGCAGATGATATGCAATGTAGTTCTGTCAATCCTTGGACTTGTATGGCTTGCACCCATCATTTTTGTGGTATTGAATATTTTTAAAACAAAGCAGGAATACAATATGGGAAGTTTCTGGCAGCTTCCGCATAGTTTTGCAGTCATAGACAATTTTAAGAATGTAGTGGCAAATAAACTATTTGTCTATATGGGATCCAGTTTGTTATATGCGGTAGGCGGAGCTGTTCTGGCAGTATTCTTTTCTCTGCTGGCTGCATATGGTTTGACTCATCTGAGAATCAAACATAAGATGTTCTGGTTTCTGTTTATTTACAGTGGAACAATCTTTCCGTTTCAGGTTTATTTGATCCCAATCTATAGAGGCTATTATAAGACTGGCCTTTATAATACCAAGTTCGGAATGATCCTGTTTTACTGTGCCATCAGTATTCCCTTTGCCATGTTTGTGCTGAGAAACTTCCTGATGGGAATTTCTTCTGAAATCTGCGAATCGGCAAAGATGGATGGAGCGACAAACTGGCAGGTACTGGTACATATTTTGACGCCTATGGCAAAAGCACCGATTTCTATTGTATTTTTATCCCAGTTTACCTGGTGTTGGAATGATCTGATGTTTGGTCTTACATTTACAAAATCTACAAATGTGCGTCCGGTTATGGCAAGTATTTCCATGATGAGCATAGGAGATGTTCCATCTCTGTTTACCGCTTGTCTGCTGGCATCCATACCGACGATTGTTTTGTTCTTTGTTTTACAGGATAACTTTGAAGCAGGTTTTGCTTACACAGGAAAATAATCATACGAGAAGGAGAGAAAACCATGGAAAAAATGTGGAATGTTTATTTGATCCACCATTCACATACGGATATCGGCTATACAGAGCGTCAGGAGAAAATCATGCGTTATCATTATGATTTTATCCGTCAGGCGATTGAGATTCTGGATGATATCCACAGTGGAAAAACGACTGGCTGCGATGGCTTTGTATGGCAGTGTGAGAACCACTGGCAGATCGAAAATTTCTACCAGATGGCAGATGAGGAGCTGAAAAAGAAATTTGAGGCTTATGTAAGAAGCGGAGAAATTGGTCTGAGCGGAAACTATCTGAATATGACAGAGCTGGTAAGCGCTCCGGTGTTAAACGATTCTCTGGATAAAATGCAGGCATACGGTAAGAAGACAGGTCATCCCATTGTGGCGGGAATGAGCGCAGATATCAATGGTCTTGCCTGGGGCTACGCGGATGCTCTGTATAATCACGGAGTTCGCTATTTCTACACCGCTCTGCATCCCCACCACGGAATGTTCCCGAACTATCATAAGACGCTTCCTTACTACTGGGAAGGTCCTTCCGGAAACCGTGTCCTGATGTGGAATGGGGATCATTATCATCTTGGAAATGAAATGTTCTTTTCACCTCATAGCGGCAGTGCTTATACGATTCGCGACGAACTTTATGACCATATCAACAGCAAACTTTTCTATGATGTGGAGGATGAAGAGGCGGCAGAGGAAGCAGCGCTTCATACCAGAATTGAACGGTATCTGCATAATCTTGAGGATGAGAAATATCCTTACAGCATGGTTCCCTTCATGGTATCCGGAGCCATCACAGACAATGCTCCGCCAAGCAAAGAGATCGCTCGCCGTGTCAATAAACTGAATGAATATTATAAAGGAAAGATCCATTTCCAGATGGCGACTCTGGAGCAGTTTTTCCAGGAAGTAGAAAAACAGGCAAAAGATATTCCTGTATACAGAGGAGATTTCACGGACTGGTGGGCAGATGGTATCGGTTCTACCCCGCATCCGGTAAAACTCTATCTGGATGCCGAAAGAAAATACAGTCTCTGTGAGAAAATGGATCCCGAGGGAACAAGAGGTTCCGCAGAACTCAAAGAAAAGGCAAGAGAAGAACTGATGATGTACGCAGAGCATACCTGGGGCTATTCCTCCAGCGTTTCTGAGCCCTGGGACAGTATGGTAGGTTCTCTGGAGCTTAAGAAAGACGCATATGCCATCAATGCAAATACGGATATTTCCAGAAATCTGGATATTCTTATGGCACAGGAAGGTGAAGTCAGCATTCGTCAGGACAAACCGCAGCGCTATGTGATCATCAATCCGCATGACGAGGTGCTGCATACCAATGCCTATATTTACATTGAGTTCTGGGAGTACATAGATGGTAAACCCTTTGATGCTTCCAGAATGGATTTAGTAGTTCGGAATACGGAGACCGGGGAAATTATTCCCAGCCAGTTAAAGCAGATTGCAAGAGCTCTTCAGGTGGAGCTTGAAGTTTCCATGAAGCCTCATGAGAAATTTATTGCGGAGATCACCAGAAAGGAGAAACCGTATTTTACGATTCAGAACTATGCACATGTTGGAGCTGAAGGTGTGGAAGATATCCTTCAAGATTCGAATAACCGGTTAGATGAGGACGTTATCGATACGGATGATTTCCATATTGAGACAGATGGGAACGGCATCAAGAAGATCATCTGGAAAAAGGATGGATCTGATTTGATAAAAGAAAAAGGCACAGCCGCTTTTTCTGGCGTATATGAAATCACACCGATGGACGGAGTGTCTGCCTGTGAGGTAAGAAGACGCATGGGACGTAACAGAAAGAGCAAAGGAACGATTCGCTCTTTCAGTCAGTTGAAAAACAGAAAGATTGTGGAAAACGGAGCTGTTTATTGTGCGTTGGAACTGAGCTACGAGCTGAAAGGCACAAGACTTTATGATATCTTCCTCAAGGTTTATAAACATATGCCCAAGATTGAGGCAACAGTGAGAATCCATAAGACCAGCCGCTGGGAGCCGGAAAATCTTTACATAAGTCTTCCGTTCACAGCAGGCGATGGCAGCGAGTTTTACATTGATAAGACAGGTTGTGTGATCCGTCCTGGTATCGATCAGCTGCCTGGAACCTGTCAGGATTTCTATCTCATTCAGAACGGAGTGGCATGGACATCCAAAGAGAAAACGGTCAGCATCATCACGAAGGATGCTCCTCTCATCAGTCTGGGCGGATTGGAAGCAAAAAGAATCAACCTTTGCAATGGAAAAGATACAGAGCGGAACCAGTCAGAAGTTTACTCCTGGCCCATGAACAACTTCTGGGAAACAAACTTTAAAGTTGATCTGGGCGGTTTCTATGAGTTCCGTTATATCCTGGATGTGGAAGAAGGAGAAGAGATTCACGATACCTTCCGCCGCTGCCAGGCAGAAAATGAAGGAATTTTGACTGGATATACAGAATAGAGGTGAAAAACCATGTCGATCTTTATCATGCTGGACGTCGGCGGAACAGAAATTAAGGGAGGCGTTTTCGATGTCTCCGGGGCTTTGCTGGGTGGCATCAGAAACTTTCAGGCGAAAGCCGGGGAAAATCCGGATACGATCTTTGAAAATTTCTGCCACATCATTTCTGATCTTGGCGGGGGCTTCCCAAAAGAAAAACTGGAAGGAATCGGCATGGCTTTCCCTGGGCCTTTTGATTATGAACAGGGCATCAGCCTGATGAGGGGACTGAACAAATACGATCAGATCTACGGAATGAGAATTCCGGAAGAATTGCGAAAAAGAAGCCGGAAACTGGAGAGAGTAAAAATCCTTTTCCGGCATGATGTGGAAGCCTTTGCCAGAGGCGTTTACCGCTTCGGAATGAAGAAACAGCAGGAAAAGGTTCTCTGTCTTTGCATCGGAACAGGAGCCGGCTCCGCCTTTCTTGAAAATGGTGAGGCTCTTAAGAAAAAAACGGAGGCAGTACCGGAAAACGGCTGGATTTATAATTCCGCTTTCCGGGATTCCATCCTGGATGATTATCTCTCAGTAAGAGGTCTGAAAAGACTCAGCAGAGAGATCATGGGGGAAGAAATGGATGGAAAAAGACTTTCAGAGCTTTGCAGTGAAAAGAATCCAGGAGCCCTGAAGGTATACCGGGAATTTGGTAAAATCCTGTATGAAGGGATTTTGCCGTTCCTGGACAGTTTTAAACCGCAGGCATTGATCCTTGGCGGTCAGATCACAAAAAGTTTTCCATACTTTGGAGAAAAGCTTGAAAAGGCTTGTAAAGAGCGCAGCATAACACTTATAATGGAAGAAAATACTTCATTAAGAGCGATGCAAGGCCTGCTTTTTTAAGAAAAACCGGAGGGATGGATATGATTCTGAACAGAGAAAAAGGAGCTCCGCCGCTGTATTCACAGGTGGAAACAATCCTGAGAACAGATATTGAGCATGGAAAATATAATAAGGGAGACAGTTTTCCTACAGAAAATATGCTGATGGAAGAGTATCAGGTGTCCAGAGTGACGATTCGTCAGGCAATGACAGCCCTGTCCCAGGCTGGCTATATCATGAGCAGAAGGGGAATCGGGACGGAAGTTACCTATGAGAAGATTGATGAGCATATGAAGAGTGTGATCAGCTTTACTGATGAGATGAAGCAGCATAATATCACGATGAATACTTCTTACTGCAAGATGGAAAAAATCACTCCGTCCACCCGGGTAGCTATGGCTCTGGAAATACCGAAAACAGATTTCTGTTATCGGCTTACTCGGGTGAGGAATGTTCAGGGAAGTCCGCTGGTCTATACCATCACTTATCTGAAATGTGTGGTGGAACTGCCGTTGGATGAAAAATATTATATGAAATCTCTGTATAAATTTCTGAAGGATACCTACCAGATTGTCATTGAAAAAGGAAAAGATACGCTGGAGGCGGCGCTTCCATCAGAAGAAGTACAGGCATTTCTTGAAATCGGTCCGGCGATGCCGGTATTTAAGCGGGTAAGAAAAACCTATCTTCCGGAAAATGAAGTTTTTGAATATTCGATTTGCTATTATCCGGGAAATCGCTATAAATATACGGTAGATCTTTAGGAAAGATAAAAATGCAGTCCCCCGGCAATTTATTTTTCAGAAGGATATTTGTGTATCTATGAGAAAGCAGAAAAGGGGATAAGCATGAGAAATAAGTATCACAATTACAATCCGCATCCGGTCAAGAAGATCGGGGGACATGATTCAGAGATCTGGGAAAACTATGATTCGGCTGCGGAGGAACTCCGAAAAGAAGCAGAAAAGAGAAAAAAACAGGGCCGCGTTCTCGTGGTCTTTGATTTATACCCGGGCGTGAGAAAGGAAGAGGTCCTAAAACTGGCCGCTTCCCTGGGAGCCGACCATATTCTGGATATGGAAACCTGCCGGAAATCAGAAGAAGAACGGCTGAAAGAGTTTGGAGACTATATCACGGATGACCGTGTTTTCGGCGTTATCTGCCACAAAAAGCTGAAAGATTTCTATGACAGTGAGAAGCTGGAAGCCATGAAAAAAGAGGTGGAAGCTTCCGATGGTATGACCGTTCTTGTGGGTATGGGAGCCGATCTGATCGCTCGGGGAGACCTGTATGTTTACTGCGATATCACGAGATGGGAGATTCAGCTTCGCTACCGTGCAGGCATGGGAAACTGGAATCTGTCTAATGGGGATGCGCCGATTCTGACAAAGTATAAGATCGGATTTTTCATTGAATGGAGACTGGCAGACCGCTATAAAAAAGAGCGATACGATACCTTTGATTATGTGCTGGAGACGGAAGAAAAGGATCATCCGAAGCTGGTGACAGGCGAGGCTTTCCGGGATGGACTCAGGCAGTTTGCAAAGGCGCCGTTCCGTCTGGAGCCGTATTTTGATCCCGGCGTCTGGGGCGGGCACTGGATGCAGGAGAATTTTGGCGTTGGTCAGGAGAAGGAAAATCTGGCCTGGAGCTTTGATGGAGTACCGGAGGAAAACTGTGTCAACATGCAGTTTGGAGATATCACGGTGAAGACTCCGGCCATGAATGTGACACTCTACTGCCCAAAGGAACTTCTGGGTGAGAGGGTATACGGCAGATACGGAGCGGAATTCCCGATCCGTTTTGATTTTCTGGATACCATGGGCGGCGGTAACCTGTCCTTGCAGGTACATCCTCTGACAGAATATATCCAGGATACCTTCGGCATGCATTATACCCAGGATGAAAGCTATTATTTTCTGGATGCGGATGAGGACACTTATGTTTATCTGGGGCTGAAGGAAAATGTGGATCGTGAAAAGATGGCGGAGGATCTGAGAAAAGCGGAAAAAGGTGAGATTGCATTTCCGGCGGAAGAATATGTGAATAAGATTCCGGTGAAAAAGCATGATCATGTGCTGATCCCGGCAGGGACGATCCATTGCTCCGGCAAGAATACCATGGTGCTGGAGATCAGTGCCACTCCCTATATCTTTACTTTTAAGCTGTGGGACTGGGGACGTGTTGGCCTGGATGGCATACCGCGGCCGGTTCATATTGAACATGGTCTGAAAAACATCCAGTGGGAGCGTACTACACCCTGGATAGAGGAAAATTTAATCCATCAGGATGAGATCGTATCTGTAGAAAAGGGCTGCCTTGTCGAGAAAACCGGCCTTCAGGTCCGGGAACCCATCGATACCTTCCGTTATTCTCTGGAAAGTCCCTGCATCGTTTCCTGTGGGGATTCCGTGAACGTGGGAAACCTTGTGGAAGGAAAAAATGCCTACATTGAAAGCACGGACGGAAGCTTTACTCCTTTTGAAGTGCATTATGCAGAAACTTTTATTATTCCTGCAGATGTGAAAGAGTATCGGATCGTTCCGGGCGAGGGGCCAGTGAAAGTGATGTTGGCAAAAGTAAGAGCATAAGAGAATCAGACCGGATTTCCTTTGCGTGGAGGAGATCCGGTCTTTTTATAGCTGGATAAATAATTAGAAAATTTCATTAAAATAATACAATAAATAGAAAGAAAAAATATTTTTAAAATAATGCTTGACAAAATAGAGGCAGCAGGCTATAATTAAGACAACAAAACAAACAGGAAATCAAACGAAAGGCGATTCCAGTAAGGAGGAGATTCCAGTGAAACAGTAGTCATTCATTTATCTTTCCAACATTCAGATAAGAAGATAAGTGACAGGACCCCAAATTTCAAAGAAAGGACGGTACGGACCACCGAAATACTAAGTTTTCAATTATTTTAAAAAGCAGATTGTAAAAAGCATCACAAATAAAAGAAAAGAGGTATCTTCCAATGGAGAATCATCATTGAAAGAGGATATGATTAAAGCTCAAGATCATATCCTCTTTTCTTTGTGCTCATTTCCCACCTCCCGTATTTTTCCTTGCAATCTCATCACTGCACCGTTATAATGTGAATTATCAGAAAAAATATAGAACCTGAAAGCCCAGTGAACGCCAGGAAAAGCGTTCAGAAATGGAGGATAGATGCATGATTAAATTATATGACACAGGTGCCTATCTGGTAAACGGCACGGAGCTGGTGGAAGATTCCGGGGATGCAAAACTGATTCTTCGCAACATGCTTGGAAAAGACACGTTGAGCCGGGAAGAGGCAGCGGAAAATACCATTGCCTATCGTATTCTGAAAAATCACAATACATCCGGAAATATGGAAAAACTGAAGATCAAGTTTGATAAACTGACTTCTCATGATATTACTTATGTAGGAATCATCCAGACGGCCAGAGCGTCAGGGCTGGAGAAATTCCCGATCCCCTATGTGCTGACCAACTGTCATAACAGCCTTTGTGCCGTGGGCGGAACCATCAACGAGGATGACCACATGTTTGGTCTGACCTGTGCGAAAAAGTACGGTGGAATTTATGTGCCCCCTCATCAGGCAGTTATCCACCAGTTTGCCCGTGAGATGCTGGCAGAGAGCGGAAAGATGATTCTGGGCTCTGATTCCCATACCCGTTACGGCGCGCTGGGAACCATGGCCATGGGCGAGGGCGGACCGGAGCTGGTAAAGCAGCTGCTCTGTCAGACCTACGATATCAATATGCCCGGCGTGGTTGCCATCTATCTGACCGGCGAGCCGGCAAAGGGTGTCGGTCCTCAGGATGTGGCTCTGGCCATTATCGGCGCAGTCTTTGCCAAAGGCTATGTGAAAAATAAAGTTATGGAGTTTGTGGGCCCGGGCGTGTCCAAGCTGAGTGCTGATTTCCGTATCGGCGTGGACGTTATGACCACTGAGACCACCTGCCTGTCCTCCATCTGGCAGACAGATGAAGAGATCAAGGAATTTTACCGGATCCATGGAAGAACCTCTGCATACAAAGAGCTGAAACCGGGCAAGATCGCTTACTATGATGGCGTGGTTGAGGTGAACTTAAGTGAGATCCGTCCGATGATCGCCATGCCCTTCCATCCCAGCAACACCTATACCATCGATGAGCTGAACCGGAACCTGGACGATATCCTTGCAGATGTAGAAAAACGTGCGAAAGTGTCCTTGGGCGGAGCCGTAGACTTCACACTGAAAGACAAAGTCCGGGACGGAAAACTCTATGTGGATCAGGGAATCATCGCAGGCTGTGCAGGCGGCGGTTTTGAAAATATCTGCGCGGCAGCAGATATCCTGAAAGGCCGCAGCATCGGCTGTGACGAGTTTACTTTGAGTGTTTATCCGGCCAGCACCCCGATTTACATGGAGCTTGCCAGAAACGGCAGACTGGCAGAGCTTATGGAGACCGGCGCTATCGTGAAGACGGCCTTCTGCGGTCCCTGCTTCGGCGCAGGCGACACACCGGCCAACAATGCCTTCAGCATTCGTCACTCTACCAGAAACTTCCCGAACCGTGAGGGAAGTAAGCTTCAGAATGGTCAGATTGCTTCCGTGGCTCTTATGGATGCCCGTTCCATCGCGGCAACAGCAGCAAACAAAGGTTATCTGACAGCAGCCACCGATCTGGATGTGGAATACACCGGACCGACCTATCATTTCGACAGCAATATCTATGCGAACCGCGTCTTCGACAGCCACGGCGTAGCAGACCCGAATGAGGAGATCCATTTTGGCCCGAACATCAAGGACTGGCCGAAAATGTCCGCTCTTCCGGAAAATATGATCCTGAAAGTGGTATCTGAGATCCACGATCCGGTAACGACCACCGATGAGCTGATCCCCTCCGGAGAGACTTCTTCCTATCGTTCCAACCCGCTGGGCCTGGCAGAGTTCACTCTCTCCAGAAAAGATCCGGCTTATGTTGGCCGGGCAAAAGAGGTACAGGCCGCACAGAAGGCCATCGAGGCAGGAAACTGTCCGGGCGAAGCTCTTCCGGAGCTCAAACCGGTATTCAAGGCCATCCATGAGAAATATCCGGATGTAGATAAGACAAACGTGGGCGTTGGTTCCACCATTTTCGCCGTAAAACCCGGCGACGGTTCCGCCAGAGAGCAGGCGGCTTCCTGCCAGAAGGTTCTGGGTGGCTGGGCAAACATCGCCAACGAGTACGCTACCAAACGTTACCGCTCCAACCTGATCAACTGGGGTATGCTTCCCTTCCTCATCGACGAGGGCGAGCTTCCTTTCAAGAACGGCGATTACCTCTTCCTTCCGGGCATCCGCGAAGCCATCGAGAACAAAGCCGGCGAGTTCACCTGCTACGTTGCAGACGACGGCCTGAAAGAGATCACCCTGAAAATGGACGAGCTCACCGATGACGAGCGCGAGATCATCCTCAAAGGCTGCCTGATCAATTACAACAGAAAATAAGAGAAAATGAGAAATTGTCCCCCGGCATGAGAGAGGTTCATGGCCGGGGGCTTTTTTGTGTCCCGCGTTCACACAATTTTCAAAAAGTTATCAAAAAAAAATCACAATCTTTCCCCCAAATGAACACAAAGTTTTCTTATTTTAGAATATATTTGTGCTGGAGTCCGGCGCACGAGCACTGGACAGGCAAAAAAAGGAGGAAGAACCGTGATAGAAGTTAAGAATCTGACGAAAAGGTATGGAGATCATACAGCGGTAGACCATCTGAGCTTTCAGGTGGAAGAAGGTCAGATCTATGGTTTCCTGGGCCCCAACGGAGCAGGAAAATCTACAACCATGAATATGATCACCGGCTACATTGCATCCACAGAAGGAACGGTAGTGATCAACGGCCATGACATTTTGGAGGAGCCGGAGGAGGCAAAGAAAGACATCGGTTATCTGCCGGAGCAGCCGCCTCTTTACATGGATATGACAGTCATCGAGTACCTGAGACTGGCAGCTGAGCTGAAAAAGGTACCGAAAAAAGACAGGGAGAACATGATCGCCGACATCATGGATACCGTTCAGCTGACCCATATGAAAGACCGTCTGATCAAGAACCTGTCAAAAGGTTATAAACAGAGAACCGGTCTGGCCCAGGCATTGATGGGATATCCGGAGGTTATCATTCTGGATGAGCCGACGGTGGGCCTGGACCCGAAACAGATCATAGAGATCCGTGACCTGATCAAGAGCCTGAGCAAAAAACATACGGTTATTTTAAGTTCCCATATTCTTTCTGAGGTAAGTGCTGTCTGCGATTACGTCATGATCATTTCCCATGGTCATCTGGTAGCCAGCGATACCCCGGAGAACCTGGCAAAACTGATGGAGGGTGAAAATACTCTGGAGCTCACCATCAAGGGCAGCCGGACTGAGGTTGAGGGAATGCTGAATGCCATTCCGGAGATTGCCGAGAAGAACTTCACCTCCAACGAAAACGGCCTGGTTCAGGTCAATGTGAAAACCGAAGGAAACGAGGACATCCGGGAAAAGATTTTCTACGCCTGCGCGGAGAACCAGTGCCCAATCCTTCGTATGGAGAACACCCATGTTTCTCTGGAGGATATCTTCCTTGAGCTGACTTCCCAGGATAACGCGGCAGCGAATAATACCGGAGCTTCCAGCGACGCAGAGGCCATTCAGAGCCTGATGGACGACGACGCTTCCGAAGAACCGGAAACACAGGAAGAAGATAACAGGGAGGGTGGTCAAGAATGAGTACCATTTGTAAAAAAGAGATCCGGGCATATCTGACTTCCATGTCCGGCTATGTATTTATCGCATTTATGCTTCTGGTGACAGGCATTTATTTCACCGCGTATCATATGAATATGGCTTATCCCATTTTCGGTTATACGCTTTCCGCAGTAAACTTTATTTTCCTGATCGTGACACCGATCCTGACCATGAGAGCTCTGGCAGAAGAGCAGCGTCAGAAAACAGACCAGCTGCTTCTGACTTCTCCACTGTCTGTGACTGACATCGTGGTTGGAAAATTCTTCGGAATGGTTGCCATTTTCGCTATTCCGGTATTGATTATCTGCCTGTATCCGCTGATCATGAGAGCTTACGGTGAGGTTTCCATGCCGATGTCCTACACGGCAATCCTGGGATTTTTCCTCCTGGGCTGCTCTAACATCGCCATCGGTCTTTTCCTGTCTTCCCTGACAGAGAGCCCGGTCATTGCAGCAGTTATCACCTTCGGCGCTCTGTTTATCTGCTACATGATGAACAGCCTGACCAGCATTTTAAGCCAGACTGCAGCTACCTCTTTCATGATTATCGCGGTACTGATCCTTGGTGTGGCAGTTGTCATTTATTCTGTTGTAAAAAATACCTTTCTGGCTGTGATTATCGGCATCGTTGGTGAGGGAGTTCTGGCAGCGATTTATTTCCTGAAATCCACACTTCTGGAAGGTGCGATACAGAAAATTTTAAGTGTTTTTGACCTGAGCAGCCATTTTGATGATTTTACAAACGGAATTCTGGATGTTTCCAACGTGGTTTATTATCTCACGGTCATTGGCCTGTTCCTGTTTTTCACGGTGCAGTCCATCCAGAAGAGAAGATGGAGCTAAAGGGAGGAGACAGATCATGAAAAAGCCAAGTATCAAAAAGCCCAATATAAAAAATATCCTGCCGAAATGGAGTAGCAAAAACATCCGCAAAGGTTCCTACAGCCTGGGAATCAGCGTGGTTGTACTGGCCATCGCAGTGGTATTTAACCTGGTAGTCGGAAAACTTCCGTCCCAGTACAGAAACGTAGATTTAAGCCAGACAAAGCTTTCCACCATCGGCGACACCACAAAAGAGCTGGTGAGCAACCTGGATCAGGATGTGACGATTTATCAGATCGCTGAGAGCGGAAGTGAAAACGAGACGATTCAGAAACTTCTGGAGCGTTACGAGGGTCTTTCCTCCCATGTAAAAGTGGAGACTATGGACCCGGTACTTCACCCGAACTTTGTATCTGAATATACCGATGACGATCTGGCAAGCAATTCCCTGATCGTTGTAGGCGAGAACCGCAGCAAGGTCATTCCCTATGCGGATATGTTTGAGTCCACGATCAATTATCAGACTTATCAGTATGAGACCACAGGCTTCGACGGCGAGGGTCAGGTTACAAGCGCCATTTCCTATGTAACAACAGACTCACTGCCGGTTATGTATACAATCACCGGTCACGAAGAGGCAACAATGACCGATGATATGAAATCTGCCATTGAGAAAGAGAACATCGAGATGAAGGATCTGAACCTCCTCACCGAGGAGAGCGTTCCCGACGATGCAGACAGCGTCATGCTTTTCTCCCCGCAGAATGACCTCAGTGAAGAGGAAGCAGACAAACTGATCACCTACATGGAAAATGGCGGCAAAGCCATTATTATCACCAGCTACAGCGACAAAGAGATGCCGAATCTTCAGAAGGTTCTGAATAACTACGGCATCGGCACCATGGCAGGCGTTGTCCTGGAGGCAGACGGCCAGCATTACATTTCCGGAAACCCGACCTATCTGGTTCCGAATATCGGAAGCGCCGACGCTTTGGGAGAGCTGGCAAAATCAAACTCCTACGTT
Organism: Fusicatenibacter faecihominis; assembly: GCF_020686945.1. Classification (NCBI taxonomy): domain Bacteria; kingdom Bacillati; phylum Bacillota; class Clostridia; order Lachnospirales; family Lachnospiraceae; genus Fusicatenibacter; species Fusicatenibacter faecihominis. The sequence goes on from NZ_JAJEPR010000008.1 coordinate 65,975, forward strand.
CTGATGCCGGTGGCTCAGGCCGTGGAGAAGCTTGAGGACAGGAGAGATACCGTCACCATCGAGAGTCTTCTTACCACCTCTGATTCTGCTTATGTAAAGACCAATATAAATGGCACTCTGGAAAAAGAGGACGGCGACGCAGAGGGACCTTTCGATGTGGGCGTTGCAGTTACCGAGTCCGTGGATAACGGAGAGACCAAGCTTGTTTATCTGACCAGCGCAAACCTGTTCAGCCAGCAGGTAGATGCCATGGTTTCCGGAAACAACGTGAAACTTCTGGCCAATTCCGTAAGCTGGATGTGCGATCAGGAACAGAGCGTTTCTATCCCGAGCAAGAGCACACAGATTTCTTATCTGACTGTGACAGCAGCATCTGCCCGGATGTGGGGTATGGTAACAATCGGACTTCTGCCGGTTCTCTGCCTGGTTATCGGAGGCGGCATCTGGTTTAAGAGGAGAAAGAGATAATGACAGCGAAAAAAAAGAAAAAAGGAAAGGGACTGCTTTTTGCAGTCCTGATCCTGATCGTTCTTCTGGTTCTTTATTTTGTGATCGATCTTCAGCAGAAGAAATCAGATCAGGAAGCAGAGACGGAGGAGACCGAGGAAAGTTCTCTGCCGGTATCTGTTACGGAGGATGAGATCTCCAAGGTTACTGTAAAAAACGGCGACGTAACCATGACCTATGTGAAAAACGACGATACCTGGACTTACGAGGAGGACCCGGATTTCCCGCTGGATGAGAGTGCGGTCAATACGAAAATGAATTGTCTGACTACCCTTACCGTTGACCGGGTACTGGAAAGCCCGGAGGATCTTTCTGAGTATGGTCTGGATAAGCCGCAGCAGGAAGTGACGGTTCTGAAAACAGACGGAACCACATTTACTCTTTACATCGGTAATCAGAACAGCAGTAACAATGATTTTTATGTAAAAGTAGACGACGGCGCAGATGTTTACACCATGCCGAGCAGCAGCGTCAACGCTTTTAACATGCAGCCCTATGATGTGGCAAAAGCAGATTCCTTCCCGACCCTTGAGTCCACCAATATCCGTGACATTAAGGTGGAAAAAGAGGACGGCACCGTAGAGTTCAGCTCCGATGAGAGCGGAACCAGCTGGAGCGTGAAAGATCAGGACGGCAATGAAGAGACCGCCGGAGCTACAGCAGCCAGTGACCTTACCAATGCGGTATCCAGCCTGACTTACAAAAAATTCATCGACTACAAAGGTGACGATCTGGCCCAGTATGGCCTGGATAAACCGACGGAGACCGTTACGATTGTGACTGAGGAGACAGAGGCAGAGACCGAAGAGGAAACTGAGGCTGAGACCGCGGAAGTGGCAGAGGCTGCTACCGAGACGGAAATGGTATCTGAGAGCGAGAGCACATCTGAGACAGAGACTGGTTCTGAAGAGACCACGACGGAGGCTGTATCTGAGACAGCTACTGAGGAAGCAACGACGGAGGCCGTATCAGAGAAAGAGACTACTGAGGCAGCCACCGAGACTGAATCCGAAACTGAAACCGAGACCGAGGAGCCGAAGACCATCGAAGTGACCACCACTCTTCTCATCGGAAACACCAACGACGACGGCGACTACTATGTGAAACTGGCAGACAACAACGGCGTTTACACGATGTCCGAATCCACCCTGGATAAACTCCTGAATGTGGACGTTCTGGATTATGTGAGCATGTATCTGAACGATGTGCCCATGACCAACATGAAAAGCCTGGAAGTCACCTACCAGGGCGAGACCAAGACTCTCACTGTGGAAAGTGAAGAGGCTCCGGTAGAGACAGAAGCTTCCACAGAGGAAGAAACCGAAGCTGACACCATCAAGATCAGCGCAGGTGCTCTGGATGATGCAGAGACCGAGAGGGAGAGCGAAAGCGAGGCGGAAACCGAAACTGAGACGGAGAGCGAGCAGCAGATGCGGACCGTTTACCATTATCTGGTAGACGGCGAGGAAGTGGATTCCACCCCGTTCCGCCTGTTCTACAATAACCTCATCGGCCTGCAGGCCCAGAAACGTACCAGCGAGGCACCGGAAGTCAGCGGTGATCCGAACTTCAAACTGGTATTCACCAAAGTTGACGGCACCAAACTGACCACCGAGTTCTATCTGGCAGACGACGGACTCTACGACGTCCTCTCCGACCAGAATCTCCCGGCCCGGATCAGCAAAATGGATGTCCAGAAGATCATCAGCTACTACGAAGACATGATCAACCCGGAAACCGAGACAGAAAGTGAAACGGAGACAGCTTCCGAAGAATAAAGAAAACAAAGAAGACCCGATAAGCGAGCAAATTCCTTATCGGGTCTTTTTTAATGAAAATTTTTTGTTCGCGGGAAGGCCTTACAATTTCCTCTCCACCTTACAAACCTTCCGGTCATATGTATACAAACCATTCGTCTCTTCCTCCACGTCGGACAATTGTGTATACACGGCTCCTGCGAGGCCTTTATCCTGGAGTTCCTGGATCTTTTTCTGGAGGGCCTGCCAGGCGGCGGTAAATTCCGCGGTGTCCTTGTAGGTGTGATAGCCGAAGAATTTTGTGGAGTAGAGATGGCCGTCCACGGGGCAGGAGTAGCCGCCGTATTCCGAGAGGATGAAGGGGCGCTGCTCTGTCCGCACCCGCAGGGGCCGGAAATAGTTATGTACGCTTTTCACATCGCCGCCGCCCTGGTCGAACCAGCCGCTGGCATGATCCACGAGGCGGCCGGGGTCTGCGAGGTGGATTTTTTCCGTCAGGCGCAGGGAATCGAATTGGCCCCAACCCTCGTTGAAAAGCACCCAGAGACCGATGCAGGGAACGTTGTAGAGGTGATCGATGAGATTCATGGCCTCCTGCTCCCATTTCCGGCGGGTCTTCTTGGAAGTCCGGGAAAAGAACCAGTAGAGGTTATCACGAATCCGGGTAGTCACAGGCGGAAAAAGATTCGGCAGGTAGCAGACCAGAGGAAGGAACGGTTTTCCGCCGCCGTTGACCATGTCCTGCCAGACCACCATTCCCAGGCGATCGCAGTGATAGTACCAGCGTAGGGGCTCCACCTTCACATGTTTCCGGATCATATTGAAACCCAGGTCCTTCATGGAGCGGATATCGAAGATCATGGCCTCATCGCTGGGAGCTGTATAGAGGCTCTCAGGCCAGTAGCCCTGGTCCAGAACCCCGTTGAAAAAGTAGGGCTGATTGTTGAGAAAAAGCTTCGGCTGCTGTTTCTCGTCCAGTCCCAGGGAAAATTTCCGCATGGCGAAATAGCTGTGGACCGTGTCGGTTTCGGTGATGATCTGCACTTCATAAAGGAAGGGATCCTCCGGACTCCAGGGGCGGAAATCCGGCAGAGGAATATCCCGGACAAATTTGCTTTGACCAGTGGGAAAGTCCTCTTTTTCCACATAATGGCAGTAGGAGTCCCGGTTCCAGAGCATGCGGATCTCCATGTTCTGGGGCTGGGTCAGCGTGATCTCCAGCCGGACCGAACTCTCATCGTAAAGGGGCGTGATCTTTAAGCTCTCGATACGGTTTTCCGGCACCCATTCCATCCAGACTGTCTGCCAGATTCCGCTCTGGGCAGTGTAAAACATGCCGTGAGGCTTGAAGCTCTGCTTGCCCCGACTCTGGCTGCCGCTGTCCGAGTCATCCTGAACCCGCACCCAGAGCGTGTTGTTTCCCTCTTGAAGATAATCCGTCACATCGAAGGAAAAGGAGAGATAGCCGTTTTCATTTTTTCCGAGAAGGTGGCCGTTCCACCAGACACTGCATCGCTGATCCACAGCTCCGAAATGGAGCAGAAGCCTCTGGTTTTCCGGGACAGCGTTCAGATAGACGAAACGGAAATACCAGAGGTATTCCCCCGGCCGAAGCTGGCGGCTCACGCCGGAACGGAGACATTCCGGAGAAAAAGGCACAAGGATCTGTCCGTCCGGGCGCTCGGGCCGTTTGCTCTTCTTTGTAAACGTATAATCCCAGGGGCCATTAAGGCAGATCCAGTTTTCCCGGCGAAACTGCGGCCTGGGGTATTCCGGCAGGACACTGCCCGGGTCGATCTGCTGGCTCCAGATTGTCGTCATTCTGGAAACTGTGGTTTTTTCATGTTTCTGTGGTTTCAGTGCAGAAACGGCATCAAATAAACGCATGTCATCACCTTCCGTTGCCGGATTTCCCGGCTTATGCTGAAGCTAGTACAGTGAATATTAAGTAACCGCCATATTGACTTGTCTGATTTTTATATAGCAGATACTTAATTTTCACTGTACTAGTATAGCACAGGAAAGCGGAGAATGGGAAGGGAAAACTTACTCTTCCGTGAGAGCGAGCTCCAGGGAAAAATGAAAAGGCTCCTCTTTTTTCAGAAAACAGAGGCTTCCGCTTTCGGCGGCTTTCGGGATGCTGTCGTAGTAGCCATTGGCGGGCTCCAGAGCGCAATTGTAGTCTCCGCGGAAACCGCCGGCAGTGATCCAGAGGCCGAGATAGGGTAGTTTTTCCGGATCATAGCGGAAGGTACAACGAAGGCCCTGAGAAGGGTAGCGGTAGCCGCAGAAGCCGTTTTTCACCTTCTGATCCACATAATATTTCACCATGGTCCGGGAACTCTTCGGCGGAACACGGGTGAAATCATAACGGGAATCCCCCAGGAAAAAATGCTCTCCTGCCGGCCCTAATTCCAGGGAGTCCAGCACATTTTCAAAGGACTGGACGTCGCTGCTGTAGAAAAATTCCATATCTTCCTCATAGCGAACCAGCCCGTGAAAGGCCCAGAGGCAGGGAAAAGGCGTTTCGCCGGTATTTCGGATCTCATATTCCAGCAGAAGTTTTTCGCCCGAGAGGGAGATGGTCTTCTGATAAAAATAAGGAAAGAGGGGACTCGTAAATGAGAGAATCACCCGGTTCGGCAAAGTCCTGTTTTTCATGGAACTGCTCCAGATTTCTCCGTGGTCCGGATAGGCGCTGTGAGGAACCTGCTCCGGCGGCAGAATGGCGGCCAGAGTTTCCGACTCGCAGGGATCGATACTCGGAAAGGCATCATCCAGGCCGGAAGCATCATATCTGGAAAAATCGTCCCCCACATGAGGCAGGTGGTAAAAAGCTTCCTGATTCTGAGCAGCCAGCTCAAAATTTTTCTTTTTATGAAAAACGGAGGCCAGCTTTCCGCCAAGAGCCGGGAGAATAATCACCCGCAGCACGTCGTTTTCCAGGGAGAGGGCATCGAGGTTTTTCCAGAGGGTCTTGGTAATCATTTCAGGCCTCCTTTTCTGTGAAAATGATGAGGCGGCTGTCGTAGTCTCCCTTCATATGAAGCGCCAGGCCGAACTGCATGAGATAAGCGCCGGTTTTTCGTAAAATTTTGCCATCCAGTTCATATTCATAAACAGCGTTTTCTTTCAGGCCGCGAAGCTTGACGGTGTGCCAGATCTCGCCGAAGCGCTCGTGATCCAGAAATAAGAAGAGAGCGGACTGATTGTCGCGAACGTACTGAACAGCCTGGAGGGACGCAGTTTTCAGGGAGGAGAGGCGGTAGAGCTCGCCAAACTGAACCGTATTCCGAACCTTCTTATAGTCAGCGATGTACCCGGCGATTTCCGTGAGTTTTTCATCGGAAGCCCGGTTCAGGTCGATGCCGATCCCCAGGGCGCCGCACATGGAACTGTGCATGCTGAAAGCGAGAGGCAGTTTCCGCTGGTTCATGCCGAAATCATCGGTGAGCCAGGCCCGCATGTATTTGACGGGATAAAAATAACTGTAAGCTTCCTGGATGAAAAGCCGGTCGAGCGGATCTGTGTTGTCGCTGGGCCAGTACTCGTCGAAGCGCTCCAGCGCGCCGTAATCCACCCGGCCTCCGCCGGAAGCGCAGGCCTCCAGTTCCACCTTCGGATGGCGTTTTTTCAATTCCTCAGCGAGCCGGTAGACACCTTCAGTGCTGCAGAAATGAAGTTCTTTCCACTGACGCGGCTCCCGGGTGGGAGAACCGGCCTCTGAGAGATAACGGTTCATGTCCCATTTGATATAGTCGATGGCGTTCTCAGAGAGGAGTTCATCCAGTACCTGAATGAGATAATCCACCACCTCCGGGTTTGCCATATCGAGTTCATACTGATTTCGGCCCATGAGGATCTCCCGGTTGGGATAGGAGAGCACCCATTCCGGATGTTTTGAAAAAAGACGGCTTTTCGGATTGACCATCTCGGGCTCAATCCAGAGGCCGAATTTCATGCCCAGCCGGTGCACCTCGTCGATGAGTTCATTCATGCCGTTGGGGAATTTTTCCGGGTCCACATACCAGTCACCAAGGCCTGCAGTGTCGTCATTTCTTCCGATGAACCAGCCGTCGTCCACGACGAAAAGCTCCACGCCCATGGCGGCGGCCCGGCGTGCCAGCTCGATCTGCTCGCTGCAGCGAACAGAAAAAGTGGTGGAATACCAGGAATTATAGAGAACCGGAAGGGGCTTATCTGCCAGCTCCCGGGGTATCAGCTGCTCCAGGGCAAAAGAATGAAGGGTATGGGTCATTTTTTCAAAACCGCCGTCTGAGTAGCCCGCATAGACCGCCGGGGTGGTGAAAGTCTCGCCTGCATTCAGCCTCCAGGAAAAATCCGTGTCGTTCATGCCGATGAGAATGTTGGTGAAACCGGCGTTGACGGCCTCCACGGTGACTTTGAAATTGCCGGAGTAGGAGAGGGCTCCATAATAAACGTCGCCGGTGGTTTCCGTGGCGTTTTTATGCACAAGAAAAACGGGATTGGCTGTGTGGGCCGTGAGGCCGTAAAGGCTTTCATAGACCTTTTTTCCGACGGTCACGGGATCGGACTGCTCAAGAAATTCCGCGCCCCAGCGGCCATTGTAGTTGAGAGAGGTGTAACCGGTGCCGGGAAGGCCGAACTGGGCGGAGCAGAAGCGCTCGATGACAATGGGCTCACTTCCGGTATTTTCCGCGGAGCTCCAGCGCCGGATGAGGTCCGCCTCCGGGAAGACCTCATAGAAAAGATGAATGCGGAAGGGATAGAATTCGTCCTGAAGAATCAGCTCCAGCCGCTCGTCCTCGACCTGGCACTCGCTTAACCTGTAGCGAAAATCCCGAACCTGATCAGAAAAGGTCACTTTCAGGGCCGTTTCCTTGAAATGCATGGTTCCGAAAGCAGAAAATTCTTCCTTCAGAATCTGCGGCTCACTGAGGTTGACCACAGAAAAAGGACAGGGATTTTCGAGAAAATCTTCCACATGGGGGATTTTTTTACCCCAGTAGATGTTTGCGAGGAAGCCCTTTTCGGAGAGGCCGAAAATATAGCTGATGTGAGCGGTCTCCAGGGCGAAAAGTCGGTTTTCAAAATTTAAAATAGGCATGAGAATACCTCCTGATTTATATATTTTCATGGAATGCTTGCGTCCATTATCGCGGAAAGAAAAGAAAAAAGATATAAACAAGGCGTGTATTGATTTATATAAATCTTGTATAACATCGGCGGCGGGTTTATGATAAAGAAAAGGAGAGGATTCTATGCTTGTACACGATCAGTATATTTATCCGGAGAAACCGGACTGCGACGACGATATCGTTGTCTTTCATTCCGGTTTTTCTTCGACGATGGCGAACTACAGCCACGGGAAAGACACCAGGGATTATTATCTGATCCACTGGGTTACCCGGGGCCGCGGGACCTACCAGACGGAGACAGCGAAGTACAATCTTAAAGAGGGCGACGGCTTTCTGATCCTGCCGGGTCAGACCATTGTTCACACAGCGGACAAAGAGGAACCCTGGGATCTCTGCTGGGTCGCTTTTTTCGGACGGAAAGTAGAGGAGATTCTGAAGGAAGCCGGTCTGGATAGGGAGCACCTGATCTTTCATTATGATAAGGACACGTTTCTGGAGGACTGCATCCAGAACATCTATAAAGAAAGCCAGACTGGAAAAAATGTGCTCTACATCACGGGGCAGTTTTATCTTTTCATGGCGCGGCTGGCGGAGGAAAAACAGAAGGAACGCTTCCTCAGTACCGAGAGCAGCCAGTTCTCGCGCTTTGAGGAGGCCATGAATTACATCCGGCGAAATATCCGCAGCCAGATTTCCGTGGCCCAGCTGGCCAACAGCATGCGCCTGGACCCCTCCCAGGTTTATCGGATCTTCCAGAAGCACACAGGCCGGTCGCCTCAGCAGGTGATCGCGGAGCTTCGGATGGAAAAGGCCTGCGAATTTCTGGAAAAAACGGATCTCTCCATCCGGGACATCGCGGAGTGGCTGGGCTATGAGTACCAGTCTCATTTTACTAAACAGTTCAAAGTGCACCGGAAAATGAGCCCGTCCGCTTATCGGAAGCTCTGTAGAAATAACTGAATTTTCATAATATTTCTATAAATTATAAAAATTAAAAAGAATAGAACAACTAAAATCATATTTTTAAAAGAAAAATGAAAAATAGTGTTGACAAATAAAAGAAGACATGCTATTATAATGTCAACAACAAACAAGAACTTCTAAAAACACTTACCATTCTCCAGTGACGAGAAAGCTGAAGGAACCGGAGTGAAAGAGAAGCTCAAGTTGTTAGAGGTACTCGTAGAAATAAATAAAGGGAGGTCAGTTCCAATGGGAAGTCCGATCGATCATTCTATTCAATATGGATGTGGTATGGCAAAGGTTTCCTGCATGAATGACCTTTATCTCAATAATAAATAATCCGGAAAGATCGAATATAGTCCAGATAATCGGAGAGTAAATAAACCGGAGCCGAGATAAAGCGAAAAGATTTGTCACCATATTGAAGTAATACCACAAAGACATTCAAAGGTTTTTATTCCAAGCGGATAAAAAATACGTTAACTTATATAACAATTGAAGGTATATGAAAGTAAAGATTTATATATCGAGAGAACTTATATAAATTATCGTATCGAAGAGAATATCAGGAAAATATGATCGAAAACTTTGAGTTTTATCAAAAGGATGAAGGCTTTAACAGATTCCTTCTTAAATATAAGAAAGCAGGAAACTACAAAATATAAGAATATTTCCTCCGATTAATAAAAATATAGAGAAAGAAAACTGAATATGACAGAAGAACATTAAACAGCCGTTATCGAAGCAAAGCGATAGCGGCTGTTTTTCGCAGTTTTATGGGAAAAACAGGGCCGTTTCTTTTGACAAGGAGTTTGAGGTATGGTACACTGTATCTATCTATGTAACCCAAAAGGTAACTGTCAAGAGGTGAAAACATTGGATAAATACGAATATAGTCTCAAATTGGATGAGATTAAAAAATTAGTCACCAGCGGAAACTATGAGGAAGCGGTCAAGGTGGCGGATACCGTGGAATGGAAGCGTGTTCGCAATACTCGGACTCTCTGCATGGTCAGTGAAATATATGAAGCAAATGATAGATTAGAGGATAGCAAGGAAATTCTTCTTCGTGCATACCGGAGATCTCAGACGACGAGAACGATTCTGTTCCGCCTGACGGAAGTCGCCATCAAGATGAAGGAATTTGATGAGGCTGTGGAGTATTACAGCGAGTTTGTAAACGCCGCACCCAACGATACTTCCCGTTATATTCTTAAATATGAGATCTATAAGGGAAGAGGTTCTTCTCTGGAAGATCAGATTTCCATTCTGGAAGAATATAAGGAAGCAGAGTATACGGAGCAGTGGGGATATGAGCTTGCCAAACTTTACTATCAGGCAGGGGAAAAACAGAAATGTATCGAGAGCTGTGATGACCTGGTTCTCTGGTTCCGTCAGGGCAAGTATGTGATCAAAGCTCTGGAGCTGAAACGTTCCCTGACTGACCTAACACCGGTGCAGCAGGCGATTTACGACCACAGAGATGAAATGATGCCCATTAAGGAGCGGGTGGAGGCAGCCGTTCCGGAGCTGGAAAAGATCATTGTAGATAAAATGCCTTCCAATGAGACGGATGCGATCACGGAAAATATCATTTCTGAGACCCAGAAGGAGCTCGCCCAGGCGGTAAGCCAGCATACGGCAGCCGCAGAGCAGGAGGTTTTGGAACCGGTACAGGATCAGTCCTGGAGATACGCCACCGGCGGAACGACGAGAGTGATGCCCACAGATGCAGTGAAAGAAACTCTTCAGCAGGAGAACACTACAGCAGCTCCGGATACAGCTTTTGATGCACAGCAGCTGCAGAAAGAGCTGGCAGAGAGCATGCGGGAGATTATTTCCGGCATCCATCCGGCAGAGACTGAAGCGGAGATTGTGGAGCCGAAAAATGATATGTCTTTCTTTGAAGACAGAGCGGCAGACGTATCGGTGGAACAGCCGAAGGAATCTATCGATGATATTCTGGTATCTATGAGCGGCGCCGATGAGGCCGCTTCCACAGCAGAGCAGGAAGAGCCAGAGAAAGAAATTCCGGAAATGCCTGTGATGCCGGAGCAGCCGGTGGAACCGGTAAAAACGGTCGCAGAGAATCCGAATCTGAGACCTCAGATGCAGAATAGCGGAACAGCAGCTTCCGGCTTTGCCGCACTGGAGGCTCAGGCCGCAAAGATGCGGGCAGAGGCCCAGCAGGCAGCCGGGCTGAATGAACAGCTGGCGGCCCGGGCAGGCGTGGATCGTGATAAAGAAGAGAAGGTTAAAGTGGCAGCTCAGCAGCAGCCGAGGACAGAGAAGCCTGTCAGCCGGCCGAAGGCGGAGATGCCGGTGCAGCAGCCGGTCATGAAGGCTCAGACACAGGCTCCGGTCAATGGCGCAGGCCAGCCAACCGAGAGACAGACACAGCCGCAGCTGAATGTAGGCCAGCCCATGCAGGGACAGGCACCGCAGCAGATGAATGCTGGTCAACCCGTGCAGGGACAGGCACCGCAGCAGATGGACGCAGGCCAGCCCATGCAGGGAATGGCACCGCAGCAGCCGAACGGCAGTCAACCCATGCAGGGAATGGCTCCACAGCAGCCGAACGTTGGCCAGCCCATGCAGGGAATGGCTCCACAGCAGCCGAACGTTGGCCAGCCCATGCAGGGAATGGCGCCGCAGCCAGCCGCAATGAATGGCCAGCCGCAGCCGCCTCGCCAGAACAATGTAAATCAGGCCCAGGGTGTGATCCGTATGGAGCGCGCAGGCAGAAATGCCGAGCAGGCAGCGGCCCGGCAGAATCCTTACCAGCAGGCAGCATACCGGCCTCATCAGAGCCTGACCTTAAGCCAGCAGCAGATGTTCTCTTATTTCTCCACAATTCAGGGACTTCAGGAGCAAATCGCTTTCGCACTGAATGAATCTTTGATTAAGGTTCAGAAGGATAAAACGTCAAGAAGCGGCAATCTGGTGATCACAGGTGATCCCGGAAGTGGAAGAACGACGCTGGGTATCCGTTTTGCCAAGGCTCTGTGCCAGGGACGGGGAAGCAGCGCTGCCAGAGTCGCAAAGATCTATGCAGAGGATTTTAATAAGAAAGATATCCCCTCTACGGTGGCAAAGATTGCCGGAGGTACTCTCATCATTGAGGAAGCCGGAGATTTGGCAGAGGAATCCATCGCACAGCTTTCCAAGGCCATGGAGTTCCGCACAGACGGTCTTCTGGTAATTCTGGAGGATGAGAAGAGTTATCTGAAAGAGCTTTTCGACAAGAATCCGACCTTTGCAGAGAAATTTACCTCTGAAATCTCCATTCCGATCATGACGAATGACGAACTGGTGACCTTTGGTAAGATCTATGCATATGATGAGGATTATCGTATCGATGATTCTGCTACGGTGGCCCTTTATAACCGGATCAGTGAGATGCAGACACCGGAGCATCCGGTATGCATTGCTGACGTAAGAGATATTGTAGATGACGCCATCCAGCGCTCTGAGCGCACCGGTATCCGTAAGCTTGGAAGAATCCTTTCCCACAAGCGCTACGACGAAGACGACAGAGTCATTCTGTACGAGAAAGATTTTAAATAATAAGAAGAAATAAAGCGGACGCGCAGGCCGGTCAAAGGCAGCCGTCCGCTTTTTCTATAGGGAAAATTACCTCCGTGGGACGGTGAATAACTTGACTTAAACCCGACTTTAAGATGTAGGATGAAAGTAAATGAAAATTCTTGCGAAGGCTGGAGACGAGCTGGCAAAAGACCATTACCGGAAGCTGGAGCTTCACGCAGGAGAGTGTGTAAGCTGCGGTCATTGCAACAAACGCTGTCTTTCCATGTGGATCAGATGGCCAGAATGAAAGAGATCAAAGAATATTTTGGCATGTAATCGGAGTTTTCAAGCTTAAAAAACTGCCTGTCGGACGAAAATTGGACAGGCAGTTTTTTATTCTTTTATATACCAAGAGGTATATAAAGGAATAGTGGAGAAAAAGAGAGTTTTCGGGCGAAAGAAGGAAAAATCTGCGGTGAAATACAGAGTCTTCCTGGTTGACATTTTATATACCGGGCGGTATAATTGAGACAGCAGGAGGGAACTATGGACAACAGAGAAAAAATCCTGAACTGCGCGCTGGAGCTTTTCCATGCCAGAGGATATGACGCTGTTGGCGTGCAGGAGATCGCAGAGACGGCCGGCGTGACCAAGCCGACCCTCTATTATTATTTTGGAAACAAACGAGGCCTTCTGGAGGCTCTCCTTTCCCGGGAATATGCACAGTTTCGCAGCGAGGTTTTTGACGGCCGGGATGAGAAGGAGCAGATCTGGCTGACCCTGCCGAAGATCGCCTCCGCCTATGTGGATTACGGCATGAACCACCGGAAATCCTACATGCTGATGATGTCGCTTTTTTATTCGGCGAGAGAGAATGAAGCCTACCAGTCGGTAAAGCCTTTTGTGGAAGATCTCTATCAGAATATGGTGAGACTTTTCATGGGAGCCTCCGGCCAGCTGGGAAATATGAACGGCAGGCAGGAGCAGTTCGCCCTGGGTTTTACCGGAATGCTGGACCATTACATTCTTCTCATGGCGGCCCGGGAGCCGGAAGGCTATCAGGTGCCGCAGGCGACGAAGGAAGCGCTGGCGAAACAGTTTATGCACGGAATTTTCAGCTGATGGGACATCAGTAAAATACAATCTGGAGGTAAGAAACACAATGGGACATTGGTATAACGAGGCAGTTTTTTATCATATTTATCCGCTGGGCCTTCTGGGCGCACCGAAGAAAAATGAGGGAACAGAGATCGAGCACCGGATGAAGAAGCTTCTTCCCTGGATCGACCATATGAAGGACCTGGGCGTGACGGCCGTCTATATCGGCCCGCTCTTTGAATCCACCACCCACGGCTATGACACGAAGGATTATAAGAAAGTGGACCGCCGTCTGGGTGACAACGAGGATTTCAAAGATTTTGTTAAAAAATGCCACGAAGCCGGTATCCGTGTGGTGGTGGACGGTGTGTTCAACCATACCGGCCGCGAATTTTTCGCCTTCCAGGATATCCAGAAAAACAGGGAACATTCTCCCTATGTGAACTGGTACAAGGGTGTGAACTTCGGATGGAACAGCCCCTACAACGACGGGTTCGGCTACGAGGCCTGGAGAAACTGCTTCGAGTTGGTGAACCTCAATCTTTACGAGCAGGCCGTGAGGGATTATCTCTTTGATGTGATCCATTTCTGGATCCAGGAGTTTGACATCGACGGAATCCGCCTGGACTGCGCGGACTGCCTGACCTTCGATTTCATGAAGGAGATGCGCTGGAGAACTTCTCAGGAAAAAGAGGATTTCTGGCTCATGGGCGAAGTGATTCACGGCGATTACGCCCGCTGGGCAAACGATGATGTGCTCCATTCCGTGACGAATTACGAACTGCACAAAGGTCTCTATTCCGGCCACAACGATCACAACTATTTTGAGATCGCTCACACGATCCGCCGGGAATTTGACGAGAACGGCGGTATTTACAAAGGAAGAACACTGTATTCCTTCGCGGATAACCACGATGTGGACCGTCTGGCCAGCAAGCTGAATAACAAAGCCCACATGTTCCCGGAGTACACACTTCTTTACACGCTGCCGGGTATTCCATCCATTTATTATGGTTCCGAGTGGGGCATTGAGGGAAGAAAAGAAGGCGGCAACGATGATCCGCTCCGTCCGGCTCTGAACCTGGCCGAGATGGAGGAAAAGTATAAGGACTGCCAGCTGACAGAGCATATCCGGATGCTTGGCAGACTGAAAAAAGAGCTTTCACCGCTCTCCGAAGGAAAATACAGAGAATTACTTCTGACCAACCGGCAGTACGCTTTTGCGAGAATCCAGGATGACAAGGCCGTGATCGTAGCCGTCAATAACGACGAAAATCCGGCGCACGTTTCCATTCCGGTGCCGGCAGGAGGAAATGCGGTAAACGCCGTTACCGGAGAGCCGGTCAATGTGGAAAATGGCCGCATCAACGCAGAACTTTCACCGGCCGGAAGCCTGATTGTATCTGTAAATATCTAAAATTATAAAGACTGCGGGGCAGAAAAAAGGCCCGGCAGTCTTTGGCGACTGAAAATATAAAAAACCTGACTACATAGATGGACCGAAAAAATATCATTCTAAGTATGAGGAGAAGGGGATTATGGAAGAAACAAAGAAAAGAACACGAAAAACAGCAGCGGTAAAAGAAGAAAAGATGGCAAAAAAAGCCCCTGCAGCGGCAAAAACAGCAGCAGAGAAAAAGCCTGCGGCCAAGCGGACAACTGCCAAAAAACAGGAAGTTCTTCAGATCGGCGAGCTGGATCAGTATCTCTTCGGTCAGGGAACCCATTATGACATTTACAAAAAGCTGGGCGCACATCTGACCAAAAGAAAGGGAAAAGAGGGCGTTTATTTTGCCGTCTGGGCGCCCCATGCGAAAGACGTCCATGTAGTCGGAGATTTTAACGGCTGGAACACGGGAGTGACTCCCATGAAGCGGCTGGAGCCTCTGGGAATCTGGGAAGCTTTTGTGCCCGGAGTTCAGGAAGACTGTCTCTACAAATATTATATTCTGACGGAAAAAGGCCAGGAGCTTTATAAGGCAGATCCTTTTGCTAGCGCCTCCGAGCTTCGTCCCGGAAATGCCTCCAAGGTGGCGGATATCAGCAAATTCCGCTGGACAGACAATACCTGGATGACGAAGCGGACCGAGAAAAATCCGGACGAAGAGCCTATGAGCATTTATGAGGTGCATCCGGGTTCCTGGAAAAAGCACCCTCACAATCCGGACACCGAGGACGGTTTCTACAGCTATCAGGAGTTTGCCCATTCTCTCGTAGAATATGTAAAAGATATGGGCTATACCCATGTGGAACTGATGGGAATCGCAGAGCATCCTTTTGACGGTTCCTGGGGCTATCAGGTGACCGGTTATTACGCACCGACCGCCCGTTATGGTTCACCTACTGATTTCAAATATCTGGTGAACTATCTCCACAAAAACAAGATCGGCGTCATTCTTGACTGGGTTCCGGCGCATTTCCCGAAAGATGCCCACGGACTGGCGGAGTTTGACGGAACCTGCTGTTATGAGTATGCAGATCCCAGAAAAGGCGAGCATCCGGACTGGGGTACCAAGGTCTTTGATTTCGGCAAAAATGAAGTGAAAAACTTCCTGATTGCCAATGCCCTCTACTGGATCGAGGAGTTCCATGTGGACGGTCTCCGTGTGGACGCGGTGGCCTCCATTCTCTATCTGGATTACGGCAGAAAAGACGGTCAGTGGTGCCCGAATATCTACGGCGGCAACAAGAATCTTGAGGCCATCGAGTTCTTCAAGCATCTGAACAGCGTTGTGCGGGGAAGAAACCACGGCACGGTGATGATTGCCGAGGAGTCGACTGCCTGGCCGAAGGTGACTGGAAAACCGGAGGATGACGGTCTGGGCTTCTCCATGAAATGGAACATGGGCTGGATGCATGACTTCCTTGAATATATGAAGCTGGATCCCTATTTCCGCCAGTTCAACCATAACCTGATGACCTTCTCCCTGACTTATGCTTATTCTGAAAAATACATCCTGGTGCTTTCTCATGATGAGGTCGTGCATCTGAAATGCTCTATGATCAACAAGATGCCGGGACTTTATGACGATAAGTTCTCCAATCTGAAAGCCGGTTATTCCTTCATGCTGGGCCATCCCGGTAAGAAACTGCTCTTCATGGGTCAGGATTTCGGACAGCTTCGGGAGTGGAGCGAGGAGAGAGAGCTTGACTGGTATCTGCTGGCTGAGGAGAAGCACAGTGAGCTTCAGAATTATGTGCGGGCCCTGCTTCATCTTTACCAGAAAAATAAAGCCCTCTACGATTCCGACCAGAGGTACGAGGGTTTCGAGTGGATCAATGCCAATGATAATACCAGAAGTATTTTCAGCTTTGTGCGTCATTCTCAGGATGGCAAGAACAATCTGCTCTTTGTCATCAACTTTACGCCCATGGCTCGTCCGGATTACCGGGTAGGCGTGCCGAAGAAAAAACAGTATCGTCTGGTTCTCAACAGCGATGCCGCGGAGTTCGGCGGAAGCGGAAAAGAGCAGCCGGAAGTATACCGGGCGGTACAGTCGGAGTGCGACGGAAGACCGTATTCCTTCGCTTACGATCTGCCGGCTTATGGTGTTGCAGTATTTAAGTTCTAAATATTTTTCCCTCTTGCATAGAAATGTGCAGGGGGGATTTTTTATGAGATTTTCGATAAGACGACTGGTCTGGAACTTCTTTTTCCGGATGGCGGTGGGTCTGGTGCTGATCGTTGCGGTGAATTTTGTCTGTACGCTGGCGAATATCCCGCTGTGGGTGGGCATTAATCCGGTGACGGCGGCTGCCACTGGATTCTTTGGGGTTCCAGGAGTTTTACTGCTCTATGGAGTCGTTGGTTATGGACTGTAAATTTTTGTGCAAAAGAGAGAAAAAGAAGAGCGGGGTGGAGAATCTTGACGTTTTCCAACCCGCTTTTTCTGTGCATTTCTGCGTATGGACAAACGTGGGCATTGCGTGTATAATGAAGCCATCTCAAAAACAAATCTTGCCAGTTCGGCAAACAAATCCACAGATTTAAAAATCAATAAAGAGGTGATTTTCTGGAAACAATCCAAAAAATTTCAGTCTGTCTTCTGGTGACGGCGGCAGTTTTTCAGGATCTGAGAAAAGGAATCATATCCAATGTTCTGATCCTTTTTGGCTTTCTGGGAGGGGCGGTTTTTCAGCTGATTCGTCTGGGAGGCTCTGGACTGATCCTGTTTTTCGGAAGCGCAGTCTTTCCGGTGCTGCTTTTTTCGATTCTTTATTATTTCCGTATGATCGGCGCGGGGGATATCAAGCTTCTGGCGGCTCTGGGCGGCTTCCTGGGAATCAGTGATCTTTTTCGTTGTCTGGTCTGTGCCCTGATTTTCGGGGGCATTCTGTCTTTATTTCTTATGATTTATCGAAAAAATCTGATCCGGAGATTTCAGTATCTGGCCGGTTATGTGTCTTCTTATATCCAGGGAAAAGAATGGCAGCCCTACCGCCGAAAAGGGGAAAAAGACGGGGAATTTCCGCTCTCTGTACCAATCGCTCTGAGCGTCTGGTTCTTTGCGGCGGGCTGGCTTTAAAAAGGAGGAGTTTATGAAGAAAAGTATTTTTGCAGTCTGTGATCTTGAGGCTTCCTATGCCTACAATCTTATGGAGGCCATCGACGAGAGGCAGGGGATGTCTTTTGAGGTTCAGGCCTTTACCAACGTGGAAAGTCTGATTTCCTATGCCAGGGAAAGGCATATCGAGCTGCTTCTGATCTCGGCCGCCGCCATGTGCGGGGAGCTTCTGAAGCTTTCCATCGGGAAAATCATGATTTTGTCAGAAGGAGAAAAGAAAAAGGAGCTCTCGGACTACCCCTGCATTTATAAATATCAGGCCTCGGACCAGCTGATCGCGGAGGTCATGAATTACTATGCGGTGGAGGCAGTTCCGGCCCCGGCCGCCATGCTGAAAAAGAAGGTGGAGATCATCGGGATCTATTCGCCGGTGGGCCGCTCGTTGAAGACTTCTCTGGCCCTTACTTACGGGCAGATCCGGGCCCGGGAGCATAAGGTGCTCTATCTGAATCTGGAGGAGTATGCGGGTTTTGAGACCCTGTTGGAGGAAAAATATGAGGCAGATCTAGCCGATCTTCTCTATTTTGCCCGGCTGGGGAGCGGTAATCTGGTCTACCGGATGGGAAGCCTGATCCGCCATCTGGGAGGGCTGGACTATATTCCGCCGGCTTTCTGTCCCGAGGACCTTCGGAACATTTCGCCGGGGGAGTGGACTTCTCTGATCCGGGATCTGGCGGAATACAGTGCTTATGATGTGCTTTTGCTGGATATCGGGTCGGCGGTGAACGGAATCACGGAGCTCTTGAAGCTCTGCACGAAGGTCTTTATGCCGGTATCCGGGGATGAGATTGCGGCGGCAAAGCTGGAGCAGTACGAGAGGGTGTTAAAGCAGCAGAACGCTTTGAATGTACTGGAGAAAACGCAAAAATTTTCCCTTCCCTTCGTGAGCGGAAGCGGAAAAGGGAAAGCATATATGGAACAGCTGGTCTGGGGAGAGCTGGGAGACTTTACCAGACAGCTCATCAGGGAGGAACAGGATGGACGAATGGGAACAGGAAGGACTGAACCTGCGAAAAAAACTCAGGGAACGGCTGGATCAGACACGGGAGGTGGAAGACCAGGAGATTTACCGGCAGATTGACGATCTGATTCTGGAAGAGACACGGAACCGCTATGTAAGTCTCAGGAGAAAAGAGGCGCTCCGGACCGAACTTTTCAACAGCATCCGGAAACTGGATATTCTTCAGGAACTCATCGATGATGATTCGGTCACGGAGATCATGGTCAACGGGACAGAAGGCATCTTTCTGGAACGGAATGGCCGCCTGCTCTGCTGGGAAAAGAAGATCACCTCGAAGGAAAAACTGGAGGATATGGTCCAGCAGATCGCCGGCCGCTGCAACCGGATCGTCAATGAGTCTGTGCCCGTGGCGGATGCCAGGCTCTCGGACGGTTCCAGAGTCAGTCTCGTGCTTCCGCCGGTGGCTTTAAACGGGCCGGTCATCACGATTCGGCGTTTCCCGAAAAATCCGATCCATATGGATCGGCTGGTGGAGCTTGGCGCTGTCACAACAGAGGCTGCGGCTTTTCTCAGAGCGCTGGTCAGAAGCGGCTACAATATTTTCATCAGCGGGGGAACCGGCTCTGGAAAGACCACATTTCTCAATGCGCTTTCCGATTTTATTCCGAAGGAGGAGCGGATCATCACCATCGAGGACAATGCGGAGCTTCAGATCCAGGGGGCAGAAAATCTGGTCCGGCTGGAGGCCAGACAGGCCAATACGGAAGGGAAAAATTCCGTGACGATCCGGGATCTCATCAAGGCAAGTTTACGAATGAGGCCGGACCGGATCGTGGTGGGAGAAGTCCGGGGCGAGGAGGCCCTGGATATGATTCAGAGCATGAATACGGGCCATGACGGTTCTTTGAGTACCGGCCATGCCAACAGCCCGAGAGATATGCTTTCGAGACTTGAGACCATGATTCTCATGGCGATGGAGCTTCCTCTTTCTGCCATCCGGCGACAGATTGCCTCGGCGGTGGATATTCTGATTCATCTTGGGAGAATGAGGGACCGGAGCCGGAAGGTGATGGAGATCGTTGAAATCACCGGCTATGACAGGGCTTCTGGAGAAATCACGGAGCGGACCCTGTTTCAGCTGGAGGAGACGAAAGAACAACCGATGGGGGTTCTTGTCAGAAAACAGGAGCTTCTCCATGTGGAGAAGCTGAACCGGGCGGGAATTGTACTGGAAAAGATGTGAGGGTGAGGCTATGGAGAGAGATTATGGAGTCTGGAAGTTTTCCGGGAAAGAGAAGGCGAAACTGATTTTGAGTTATTTGGGGCTCTGCGGGCTGGTGAGCTGGCTTTTTTATCATTCCTTCTGGGCGGTGCTTCCTTTTCTTGCCGGACTTCCGGTGTTCTTGAAGAAAAGCCGGGAAAAGCGTATTAAAGAGCGGAGAGAGGAGCTTCTGACGGAGTTCCTCACAGGGATCCGGGCGATAGCCAGCGCTCTGGACGCAGGTTATTCCATGGAAAATGCGCTGGGGGAAGCCCTGAAAGAGACGGAAAAGGTCTATGGGATGGATGGCGTTTTTACGGAGGAGCTGCGGGAGATGGAGCGGAAACGGAACTTAAACCAGAGTATGGAGACGCTCTGGGCAGATCTTGGCAAACGAAGCGGTCTGGAGGATATCGAAAATTTCGGGGAGATCTTTCAGGTGGCCCGTCGTTCCGGAGGAAATCTAAAGGAGATTATCCAGAGTACGGCGGACAATATCACCCGGAAGACAGAGACACGAAGGGAGATCGAGATCAGCCTGGCGGCGAAAAAAATGGAGCAGAAGGTTATGAGTGCGGTTCCGTTTTTCATTCTGGCTTATGTGGACCTGGGATCGCCGGAATTTCTGGAAGGTCTTTATCATAACAAGCTGGGGATTTTCATTATGACGGCTTGTCTGGGTCTTTACCTGGCAGCTTTTTTCTGGGGAAGGAGGATTGTGGAAATTGAAGTATGAACGGTGGAAAGAGCCCTTTGACCGGGCTGGGGAGTGGCTTGTCAGGCGTTTTCCGGGGCTTCTTGTGGGGAAGCAGGGACAGCAGAACGCGGCGAGCTTAAAGATGCTTAGAACAACGAAAAATACGATAACGCTGCAAGCTTATTATGAGAGAAAGTTTTCAAGGATGCTGATGTTTCTTTTCGGCGGCCTGATTTTTCTCGGGTTTCTGGCTCTGGGTTTTCAGGGGGAAGTGCATTGGCTGGAGCGGCCGTCGATTGAAAGGCCGGGGTATGGGGAAGGAAATCTGGAGGCAGAGCTGACCGTGGGATTTTCTGATGAAGAGACCGTGGATCTTTCCCTCAGTGTGGGGGAACGGAAATATTCTTCGGAGGAGGTTCAGAAGATTTTCCAGGGGGTTCTTGAGCATCTGGAAGAGCAGATTCTCGGGGAAAATGAGTCGCTGGAAGCGGTGCGGAAGAATCTGGTTTTTCCTGGTTCTTTCTGTGACGGGATCGTCACGGCAGTCTGGTCCGTGGACCCGCCGGATTATATAGACGATACCGGCCGTTTCCTAAGCGAACCACCAAAAGAAGGGATTCTGGCTACGGTAAAGGTGACGCTGACCTGTGAAAAAGAAGAGCTGATCCGGGAATTTCCGGTGAAGCTTCTGCCGCCGGAGCGGACTGAACTGGAAGAAAAAGCAGTGGAGCTGAAGGCGGAAGCGGAGGAAAACGGAGAGAAAACCCGGGAAGCGGAAGAGATGGTTCTTCCGGATAGCTGGAAAGGAACCCCCATCCGCTGGGGAACGAGGGAGGATTCACCACTTGGAGTGGGCTTTCTTCTGCTGGCGGTGGGACTCTGGTACCTCTACGGAAAGGACGACCGGGAACTGAAAAAAGAGGAGAAACATCGGAAACAGCAGATGATTCTCGATTATCCGGTGATTCTTTACAAGATGAGTATGCTTCTGGAGGCAGGAATGACCATCCGGGGAGCTTTCGGCAAGGTTGCCTTTCATTATAGGGACCAGAACGGGAAAGAAGTCCATTACGCCTACGAGGAGATGCTTCTCGCCTGCTACGAGATGGAGCAGGGAGTGGGCGAGGCTGCGGCTTACGAGGAATTTGGGCAGAAATGCGGAAATCTTCATTATCTGAAATTCGGTTCGCTGCTCTCCCAAAACCTGAAAAAAGGCTCCCGCGGCTTGGTGGAGCTTCTGGAACAGGAGGCGGAAAATGGAATGGAAGAGAGGAAGAGCCTGGCGAGGAAGCTGGGAGAAGAGGCCGGTACGAAGCTTTTGCTTCCGATGCTGCTCATGCTTATTCTGGTGATTGTGATACTGATGGTTCCGGCGATTTTGTCTTTTTAAAGGCTGGCCGGATAAGAAAAAGGAGGTTTGTCATATGGATCATGTAAAAATGTTTTTGCAGGAAGAAGACGGAGTCGGTGTGGTGGAGATCATTCTGATTCTTGTGGTACTGATCGGTCTCGTAGTGATTTTCAAAAATCAGCTGACCAAACTGGTAAACAATATTTTCAAGAAGATCACAAATCAGAGCAACGGCATCTGATGGGAAAGGAGGAAGCCATGGCGGAAAAAAGAGCGTACAGAGGGTCGATGACCGTATTTTTCAGTGTTCTTACCGTGCTTTTTCTGGCTCTGATTTCGGCCATGGCAGAGTCCGTACGGGTGCAGGGAGCCAGAGCAAAGGCTGCTTCCGTGCTGGATCTGGGGATTTTCTCTGTATTTGGAGAATATGAGAGAGATCTTCTGGAGGAGTACGAGGTCTTCGGAGTGGACGCATCTTATGGGGGCGAAGATTTTCAGAAGGAAAAGCTTTCGGAGAGGCTGGATTTTTTCATGAAGTATAACATCGAGCCCACCCGTGGAACCATGCTGACCGGAAATACGCTGTTTCCGGTACGGACGGAGGGGAGCAGCATCTTACGGACACTGCTTCTCACTGACGAGGACGGCTGGGTCTTCCGGGACCAGATTGTGCAGAATTTAAAGAGCGCCGCCGGGACAGAGCTGGCAGCAGAGTTTCTGGAAGCCCGGAAAAAGTCCCAGGAGATGGAGAAAAACCAGAAGGATTACGAAAAGCAGGAGCAGGAAGCAGAGAAAGCGCTTATTGAAGCCGAAGCGGCGCAGAGAGAGGAAGAAAAAGCTGCCGGGGGAAACTCCGGAGCAGATGATGGGAGTGTTGTGCCAATGGATCCGGATGGAAGCGCTCTTCCCGCTGTGCAGGAAAAGCCGGATAATCCGTTGGATCTGATCAAAAAGGTAAAGAAGATGGGGATTCTGGGGCTGGTTCTCGAAGATCCATCTTCTGTTTCCATGAAGGAACTGGTGAAAAAGGAGCTTGCCGGGGAGCGAAAGCGGGAAAAAGGCGATCTCAGCTGGGAACGGGAAAGCAGTGGTCTCATCGGCGACGGGATTTTTCAGGAGTATCTTTTCAGTCATTTTTCCAGCGCTATGGATACGGAGGAGAAAGAGACGGCTCTTTCCTATGAATTGGAGTATCTTCTCTGCGGGAAGGAAAGTGATGAGAAGAATCTGAAAGCGACTGTGAATAAACTGCTTCTTTTGCGGGAAGGTGTCAACTTTGTCTATATATTGGCGGACGGGGAGATGCGCCACAGTGCAGAACTTTTGGCAGCAGCTATTGCGGGAGGGGCTCCCGGTGTGACGACCGCTCTGACGGCAGCCCTTCTGGCAGCCTGGGCTTATGGGGAGAGTCTTCTGGACGTACGGATTCTTCTGGCAGGAGGAAAGGTCCCGGCGGTAAAGACAAAGGAGAGCTTTCAGCTGACGCTAGAAAACCTGGGGAAACTACCGGAAGTCCTCGCTTCCTGTAAGGAAAAAGCGGGGGAGGGACTGGACTACGAGGCCTATCTTCAGATGCTTTTTCTCACAGGAAAGAAAAAGAGCTATCCCATGCGGGCGCTGAATCTCATCGAGTGTAATCTGCGGAAAAAAGAGGGAATGGGTCATTTTCAGATTGATCACTGTATTGCGGGACTGGAGGCGGAAGCGGAGTGGGAACTGAGTCCGGTGTTTGCTGCGCTGCCAGAGGCGTTCTTAAAAACAGGGCTTGGTGCAGTGAATTATCATACCCGGGGGAAGTTTATTTATGAGATTTAGCAGAAATCAGCTGATGTGCTGCGCGGAAGGAAGATTTCTGACACAGTATGTTGCAGAATTACCATAGACAGGGAGGGAAGGAAGAATGTTCTTACAAGGAAAAGAAAACGTCTCACAGGCTGCAGACGACAGAAAGGAGAAAAAGGCTCTCCCGGCAGCCTTATCCCCGCAGAATGTTTTTGGCTCCGGCAGAAGAACATTCTTCCTTCCCCCTCTGAGAGCAGGACTTACGGTGGAGGCTGCCTGCATCCTGCCGTTGTTTCTCTGGGCTGTCCTGGCTGCACTGTATCTCATTGAGGTGTCGGTGGTTCAGGTGCGGCTGGTGGGCGGAATCCACGAGGCAGGCCGAAAGATGGCGCTGCTTTCCTACGGAATCTACGGAGGCACTTCTGAGGAGGAGAAGGGAACCGGTGTGGGCGAGGTCGTAGGTGGGGCGCTGACCGCGGTCTATGCGAAGAATTTAATTCTGAAAAAAGCAGAACTAGGTGAGACCTTGTTGAAAGAAAATGTGAAAGTCAGCCTGGTGACTTCGGATTTTTCGAATAAAGATATCATAGATTTAAGAGTGATGAGCAGGATTCAGCTTCCGATTCCTGTATACAGGCTTCGAGGGCTGAAATTTCTGGAGAGAGGTCGGGTACGGGCCTGGACGGGAAGATCGCCCTCAAATGGAAGTGGAGACGGGGATGAGAATGAAGGAGAGATGGTCTATGTGGCCTTAAACGGCAGCGTCTATCACCGGGATCCGGACTGCAGCTATATCAAGGTGAAGGTCCTCTCTGCCTCTGTGGCGGAGATGGACCGCAAGAGAAGCTCGGACGGTTCCAAATATTATGCCTGCAGCTGCTACGGAGCCCATCCCTCGCCGACAGTCTATTATACGCACTACGGCAATCGCTATCATGGCTCCTTAAGCTGCAGCGCTTTGAAGCGGACGGCCCAGAAGGTTCCGTTATCCTCAGTCAGTGGGTGGAAAGCCTGCTCAAAATGTGGATAACTTTCCGGAAAAAGAGAGAGGAAGGTGGAAAATGAGACTTTCATATCTGGTTTGGTTTCTGTTTCTGGCGGTGGTCAGCTGGCAGGACTTTCAAAAGCAGGAGATTTCCTCCTGGCTTCTCATCCTGATGGGAGCTTTGGGAACTGTGATTCAGCTCTTTGAAGGAAGCGTTTCTCTGGGCGGCTGGTTTGGAGGAATTTTTCTTGGGCTGGCGTTGCTTTTTCTGGCCTTTGTCACCCGGGAGGAGATCGGGTACGGAGACGGCTGGCTGGTGGTGGTCATGGGAATGTCTCTGGGTTTACGGTTTTCCTTCCTGGCCTTTCTATTGGCCCTCGGAATCTCAGCGCTGGTGAGCGGAAGTCTTCTGATTTCCCGGAAGGTAAAGAGAAATTACCGCCTGCCCTTTGCGCCATTTCTGCTGGCCGGTTCAGCTTTGAGTTTCTTTCTGTACGGAGGATAAGGATGAAAAAAGGCAGTTATACCGTGGAGGCGGCCCTTCTCATGGGCGTTTTGATTCCGCTTCTTGTGGGCGTGATCTATCTTGGATTTTTTATGATGATTCGGGGAAATGTGCAGGGGGAAGCAATAGAAAAAGCCCTTACGGCTCTCCTTATCGGTGAGGAGACAGAAGGAGTTTCCCTTGGGGAAAAAGAAGTTTCCGTGGAAGCGGAGGCGGCGGTGCCGGCCTTTCCCTTTGGAAAGCGTGTTTTTTCTCTGGCGGATTCGGTTCATGGGCGTTTTGTGCTGGAACGGCAGAAACCGTCGGAAACCATTTTCCGTATGCACAGTCTGAAAAAAGCGATAAGGCAGGTGAAGAAGGAATGAAACCTTCCTACAGAAAAGAAAAAGACAACGATTATATGATCCTGGAAGCGCCGGGGAAACCGGAGGGAGGAGAGTATCAGATCCGTATGCTCTTGGTGAATCCCATCTATGGGCTCCTTCCGTGTAAGATGCGGATGGTGGATGGAAGCCGGGCGTTTTATTACGATATCACGGAAAAACAGCCCATGACCAGCGTGTTTGAGCGCCGCCTGATGGGAAAGGAAGATATCGAAAAGCTTCTCGGCGGCCTGGAAAAGGCCATGGATGAGGCGGGGCGTTATCTTCTGGTTATGGAACAGTTTATCTTAAAGCCGGAATATATTTTTCAGGATACGGAGACAGGAGAATTCTTTTTCTGCTATCTGCCTTTTTATGATGGAAGTCTGGAAACGGATTTCCGGGAGCTGGCGGAATACATCTTAAAAAGACTGGATCACAGCCAGGAGGAGGCGGTGCTCTGGGGGTATGATATCTACAGCCGGTCGGCGGAGGAACATTTCAGCATTGGGAAAATTCTGGAGAGCGTTCACGAGCGGGCGGCGAAAGAAGCAGTCAGGAAGTCACGGGAAAAATCCCCGGAAAAGATGCGCCAGACAGCTCCGCGGGAGGAAAGACAAAAGCCTGTGGAAGAGCTGGAATATATCGAAGTGGAAGAGGGAGCTTCGGAAGAAACAGCGCGTCCGGCTGCCGGGCGTGCGGAGAGCAGGCCTGTGGAAAAAACAATTCTCCGTGAGGGAAAAGCAGAGAATACAGAAAAAACTGTCGAGAGAGAGAAGCCAGAGAAACGGAACACCGAAGCAAGAAGAGAGGCCTGGGCGGCAGAGAAAAAGAAGAAGCGTCTTTTTGGAAAAAAGCAGGATAAAAATATCGAAAACAGACCGAAAAAAAGCAAGGGCAGAAAAAGTGTAGAATTTCGCGCAGAGTTTCGGGGGCGGCGCAAGCAGTTCCTTCAGGTTTTCATCGGAATGACGGCCTCTGTTGCGGCGGCAGTCTGGGCTGTGGTTTGTCAGGGGTTGAATTTCATCCAGGCAGGTGGTATTCTGTTTCTGTGTATGGGACTTCTGGTGTATTTTACGACTGTTTTCCAGAAAAAGCCGGCAAAGAAAGCCACCTCCCCGGAGGAGGAAGTGTTTTTGTGGGAACAGGAGCTAAAAGAAGATGGAGACAAGACGGTCTTCCTTGGCAGTCCGGTGCCGGAAAAATATCCGGTTCTTGTGAGTATGGATCCCGGAAAGCAGGAAAATATCGTTCTCGACCGGGAACGGATGACCGTGGGAAAACAGAAAGAGCAGGTAGACATTTTTCTTCAGGATCCTTCGGTGAGCAGAATCCATGCTTCTCTGGAAAAAAGCGGAGAAGACTGGTATCTCAGGGACAGAGGTTCCACAAACGGGACTTTTCTGGACGGCCTGCGGCTGGAAGAAGGAGAAAAGAAAAAGCTCCTGGACGGAGCGGAGATCAGTTTTTCCGGGCGGCGTTTCTATTTTCATTCAGACAGCACAGGAAGTACCGTTCAAAACTGAAATGTTTGGAGATGAAAGAATGGATGAACTGCGGGATTTTCTAAGATCGAGGGGAAAGATCACATTGACGCTGGTGGTGGTCAACATTCTGATCTTTTTTGTGATGGATTTCCGAGGCAATACGGAAAATGGAGCTTACATGCTGGCGCACGGAGCGGCTTATGGGCCGCTGATCCTGGAAAATGGGGAGTATTACCGGCTGTTTACGTCCATGTTTCTGCACTTTGGCATCGAGCATCTCTTTGGAAATATGCTGACGCTGATTTTCTTAGGGGATCTGCTGGAAAAAATGATCGGAAAATTCCGTTTTATCCTGATCTATTTTCTCGGAGGACTGGCAGGAAACCTCCTTTCCCTCGCAAAGGAAATGATTACCGGAAACTATGCGATATCGGCAGGAGCTTCCGGAGCGATCTTCGCTGTGGTGGGCGCATTGGTGTTCCTGGTGGTGCGCCATCGGGGAAAACTCCCGGGGACCAGCGGCCAGCGCCTGGCAGTTATGGCGCTTCTGACGCTGGCAGATGGTTTCGTGTCAACCGGTGTGGACTATATGGCGCACTTGGGCGGTATGGCAGCAGGCTTTGTGCTGGCGGCGATACTGGTCGGAAGACGGAAACTGAAGGTCGTTCCCTCTTTCCCGGAAGAATAAGTGATGTCACCGCCGTGAGCTCTGGCGACCCGCTGAACCAGCGGGAGACCAAGGCCGGTACCGTTCTTCTTGTGGGTGACAAAGGGCGTAAAGATCTCATCCTGAATCTCCGGGGAAATACCGATGCCGTTATCCGTCACCTGGATCACAAGCCCGTCTTTATCGCAAAGGCAGGAAAAGAGAACCTCCGTTGCCCCGGATTCAAAAGCGTTCCGGAGAAGATTCGTGATGGCCTGGCGAAGCTTTACCGGATCGCCGTTTATTGTGGGGAGTTCTTCGGGAAAACGGGTTGAAAAACGGATATTCGGGTCGGGTGAGAGCAGTCTGGCATTGGAAGCGATCTCTCTTAGAAAGGAAGAAAGCTCCAGTGCCTCCGGGTGGATCTTTTCGCCGTTATTGTAGCCGGAGAGCTCGTCGAGGAGTCTCCGGAGAAAAAGCATATCTTTTTTCATATCGTCCCAGAGGTCAAAACTTAAGACTTCCGGATGTTCTGCTTCGATCAGCTGCATGGAACTGTTGATCAGTGTGACCGGATTTCGGATCTCATGAGAGATCCGGGAAAGGGCCAGGTGATGTTCCTCTTTCAATTTCTGAATTTTTCTTTCTTTTTCTTTCATAAAATCACAACCTCCATGAAAAAAGTCTAGCATTCAAAACGGAAAATAGCAAACATATTTCATTGACATAATTTTACAAAAGACTTACCATAAAAAGGTAAGGGAAAATTTTCATAACAGCTGAAAAAGCGGAAAAGAGGTAGAACAATGAAAGATGAGAACTGCATTTTCTGTAAAATCGCAAATGGAGGGATTCCGTCTGCAACCCTGTATGAGGATGAGGATTTTCGAGTAATCCTGGATCTGGGTCCCGCAACCAGGGGACATGCGCTGATTCTTCCCAAGGAGCATTATGCAAATGTGATTGCGCTCCCGGAAGAGGTAACAGCGAAAGCCTTTATCCTTGCCAAGAAAATGGCAGCCAAGATGATGGAAGTGCTGCACTGTGACGGTGTCAATGTGGTTCAGAATAACGGAGAAGCCGCCGGACAGACCGTATTCCATTTCCATATCCATCTGATCCCGCGTTATGAGGGAGATGGCGCAGGCGTTACATGGGCACCGGGAACACTGACTGATGAAACAAGGGAAGAGATCTTAAAAGCATTTGCGGATTGATTGATAAATCCGGGAGGCAGAAATAAACAGGGAGTGAGAGCAACTGATGAAAAAGAATGAAAGATTTACGGATACCTATAACAGGTATGGAGATCTTATCTTCTGGTACGCAAAGAGACGGCTTTCCAATGAGGAGCTGTCAAAAGAATGTACACAGCAGGTATTTTTGAAATATTATGAGCATATGGATGTGATTTCAGAGGAAATGGTAAAGGCCTGGCTGCTTACCTGCTGTAAAAATGAGATCATCGATTATTTCAGAAAGATTGAGAGAAGAAAAGGTTTTGAAAACATTGATGCGCCTGAGGTAGAGGTGCATATCTGTTCGCAGGATAATGCGGAATATGTTGTGGAGCGGTTGAATCGGGAGGCTTTTTATACGGAAGTCCTGACGGCTCTGCGTAAAAAGAACGAAAGCTGGTATCAGATTGTCTGGGCTGTCTGTGTCGAAGAACTGTCACAGGAAGAAGCAGCAGAACGGCTTGGAATTTCACCGGAGATTCTTCGTGCGAAGCTTTATCGCGCAAGAAAATACATCCGCAGGAAGTTCAAGGACAAATATGATCTGCTCTGATGCAGACAGAAGATGAAAAAGGATGCCTCATAAAGAGGCATCCTCGATCAGCTGAATGATGGTGGAAATGGCATCGCCCTGCTGGCTCTTCTCCATGGCGGCGATATAGTCACTGCGGTGGTCATACAGTTTCTGGATGGCCGGGAGCAGGATGGACGGTGCCAGTTCTTCCTCGCTTAATACCATGCTGAAGCCCTGGCGCTCGAAAGATTCTGCATTCAGAATCTGGTCGCCCCGGCTGGCATTGGCAGAGAGAGGAATCAGAAGATTTGGTTTTCTTAAAGCAAGGAGCTCGCAGATGGCGTTGGCTCCTGCACGGGATACGCAGATGTCAGCCAGAGCAAAAAGGTCGGCCAGTTCATCTTTGATATACTCGTACTGAACATATCCATCCATATAATTCAGGGTGGGGTCCAGTTTTCCCTTACCGCAGAGGTGAATGACCTGGAAGGTTTTCAGAAGCTCCGGCAGGATTCCGCGGATGGAATCGTTGACGATGACAGAACCCTGGCTGCCGCCGATGACCAGAAGTACCGGTTTGTCAGCGGTGAAACCACAGAAGTCAAGAGCTTTCAGCCTGTTTCCTTTGAGAAGCTCCTGACGGATCGGTGAGCCGGTCAGAACTGCTTTACCATCCGGAATGTGGCTGATGGTCTCAGGAAAGTTGCAGCAGACTTTGGTGGCTGAGGGAATGGAAAGCTTGTTTGCCAGACCCGGAGTCAGATCGGATTCATGGATCACGACCGGAATATGACAATGCTTCGCTGCCATGACAACGGGAACCGCCACGAAGCCTCCTTTGGAAAAGACAACGCTGGGCTTCAGTTTTTTCATCAGCCGGACGGCCTGTCCGTATCCTTTGATTACACGGAAGGGATCGCTGAAATTCTTAATATCAAAATAACGGCGGAGTTTTCCGGATGCAATTCCATAATAGGGAATCTTCAGATCTTCAATGAGCTTTCGCTCGATACCATCATAAGAACCAATATACTGAATATCATAACCTTTTTCCTTCAGTTTCGGAACAAGGGCAATGTTCGGGGTTACATGTCCGGCAGTGCCTCCGCCGGTAAGGATAATTCGTTTCATGCTATTCCTCCAAAAATTATTCGTAACTGCTGAGTATTTTCACAGTTACAGAGATTCTACATTACATCTTATACTGTTATGGGAAAAAGTCAAGAAGGGAAACAGGAAAGAAACCGGAGAAAACAGCGCGGAAACGCAGAAGAGGACAGGAATTTGAAAAGGGATAGAGATTTGGAAAAAGAGAAAGTAGAGAGTCTGTACGTCACTCGGGAAATGGCGGAAGACAAGGAAATGGATGAGAAAATCCGTCAGGATCTGATCCATGTGGCCGACCAGGCTGAGAAAGAGTTTCAGGAGGAGGAAGCCCTCGGCGCTCCCCGCATGAAACCGGAAGAAAAACAGCAGTTATTTGACGATATCGTAGGCGAGCTGAAAAAGAAAGGCATCTGGGAAGAAAGCCCGGAAGATCAGCTGTCCGCCGAAGACAGGGAAGCTCTGCGCCTCGGCCGCGAACTCCTCAACAACCCCAAGAAGAAACGATCTGCCGTTATTCATAAGATATTTAAAGGTGTGGCTGGAGCTGCTGTTGTGGCGGTGGGGGTGTTTGTGCTGAGTATGAGTAGTGAGGCGAATAGGGAGAAAGTTTTGAGTGTGTGGAATAGTTTAGTAGGTGAAGAATTAAGAACTAATATAGATGTAAGTGAGGATGGCACAAAATATTCAGAAGAATTTTCAGAACAAAAAGCATTTGATTTGATAAAGAATGAGTTAGGAATAGATGCTTTAAAGATAATATATATTCCTAATGGTATGTATTATGATAGTTATCTAATAGACCAAGAGGATGGTATGGCAATTATTTACTATAGATATAATAATTCTATTATTACTGTCTATATGTATAAAGAAAGTTTAACATCAAGTCACAGTCAGAAATTCGATGGAGAAATAATTGATTCTATTGATATCCATTCAAAGGAAATAAAAACTAAGATTTGGAAAGTGGATGGCGATCAAGAATCTTTTGCTTCAGGATTTGAATATAATAATGCGTATTATATGATAAGCGGAAATATGCCAGAAGATGAATTTAAAAAGATGATTGCTTCAGTAGCATTTTAAAATTTTTTAAATAAAAAATAAAAACACACGTCATAAAATAAAAGAGAGAACGTATTAAATAATGTGATGTAAAATTTCAATCAAAGGAGGAATAATGAAAAAAACAAAAAATTTGTTCCTATTGGTTTTAGCCATTATGTTCTTTGCGAATTTGACAGTAATAAGTGGAAAAGCACAAGGGCCTTTAGATGGAGAAATAGTAGATGGATCGCTATTAACAAGTGACGAAAGTGCTTTTGATGAAAAACCATTAATACTTCAAAACTCTTTAGAAGGAGATATTATTCCTTTTGGAACATATCTTTCTAATGGAATATCTGGAATAACAGATAAAGGTGGCGGTGTGGTTTATGTGTCTGGTCATACAAATTGTAATCGGACAAGTGATAAAGTACAGGTATATCTTTATTTAGAGCGATTAGGTAATAGCGGATGGGGAACAGTTAAGACGCATTCAAATATTGCGTATAATGCTTATAAAGTAAGCGCAGGTGTAAGTTTTTATGTGTCGAAGGGGTATTATTATAGAGTCAGAGGATCACATATTGCCAAGAAAGGCAGTACCGTAGAATCCTGCACCACCTGCACCAGCGCCATCTACATCGGCTAATTACATATTTATTTAGGTGTAACGGAAATAAAAAAGTATATCCTCCACAACTGAAAAAATAACCGCATGAAATTTTACATTACCTTTTGTGGTGGAAAGAGAAAAAGAATAAGCAATAACCAGTAATCAATAACCAGTAACCAGAAAACAATGAAAAGGGAAAAACGCCTTCCATTTCTGGGGGGCGTTGCAAAAAAAGGGAAGAGAAAGAGTATGAACGCATTATATTTTCGCCATTTATTTCAGAACACGGCAAGGGGAGTCGTGCATACAGTAAGTGCCAGCGGAGAAAAAGGGGAATTTTGTCTCTGTAGCTTATGTTCCGATGGAAGACCGCTTGAGGAAGAGGCTCATGTGGGAGAATTTTTCAGACTGGAAAAAGCAGTCATCACGATGCTGCTCCTGGAAAACCTGCATCCGGAAGATCTGAAGAAGGTTGGGAAACTTCTGAAGACCAATAAAGTGGAGCGGGTGCTCATTCCTTACGGAGACACGGCGGAAAATCTGCCGGAGCTTTCCAAAGCAGAAAAGGTACAGATACTGAAAGCCGGGGAAACAGTTGTGCTTCAGGAGAAGGGCTGGAACATCTGGGTGAAATGTCTGGATCACGGCCCAAAAGGAAATCTGGTTTTGTATCATGGACCTTGTGAGACCTCCAAGAAAGGAATGGACTGTCTGATGGCGGTAAAACCCGCGGGGGCGGAGCTGCCATGTAGCGCTTGTGTCTGTCAGGAAGACCACACCTGCGGAATGAGATGCTGCCTGTATAATGATTTTATCCTGTGCAAAGGGCATAATGGAAAATATGACGGCAGTTATGTATTAGGAACACTGCTGCTGGGAAATGCGGATATCAAAACAAAAGAGAAAGAACTGAGAGAAGATTTGAAGCCCTATCTTGCGGACCTTCGGGTTATTTCGATGAACGAGAGCGGTTGCAGTGAGAAGGTTTCCGATTCTTTCATTACAGATCTCGGGGAGAAAAACAGACGGTTTGACCAGTTTTACATCTTGCCCGGGAATATAGAAGGAAACGACGGGATGCTGAAAACGATTTTAAGAGGAGGACCCCGCCGGATTCCATTTCTGACGAGTCAGGAAGCTGGCGTATGTATCTCCGGTTTTTTGAAAAACAAATCAGAATTATAAGAGAAGTCTCTGAGAGGGTGCCGCTGGAGGTCTGGCGGCGCTCTTTTTTACACTTTTTTCGCACAAAAAATCCTTCTAAAACCTGAATTTAATGAACAAAACTCATAAAAAACAGGTATAATAGAAGTATAAAAAGTGTATTCTGTGAACTTGATGATATTTCGGGACCTTGCAGAAATCAGAAACTGGTCCCGGATCAGATAGACGGGAGGTGCATTCTATGAGACTTACTTTTCTGGGAGCAACACATGAGGTGACAGGCAGCTGTTTTTATCTGGAAGTGGGGGAGCACAAGCTTCTGATTGACTGCGGTATGGAGCAGGGACCGGATGAATTTGAAAATCAGGAGATTCCGGTGGCGGCCAGCGAGATCGAGGCAGTGCTTCTGACTCACGCGCACATCGATCACTCCGGCAATCTGCCGCTTCTTTATCAGAGAGGGTTCCGGGGACAGATTTTTACCACAGAGGCCACAAGGGATCTCTGTCAGATCATGCTTCGTGACAGCGCCCACATTCAGATGTTTGAGGCGGAGTGGCGGAACCGGAAAGGCCGGAGAGCCGGAAAAGCGGAAGTTCTTCCCTTATATGACATGAATGATGCCGAAGGGGCTATCCAGTGTCTGGTGGGTCTGCCTTATGGAAAAGAGTATCATGTAAACGAAAATGTACGGATTCGTTTTGTGGACGCGGGCCATCTTCTGGGCTCGGCCTCCATTGAGGTCTGGGTGACGGAGGAAGGCATCGAGAAAAAGATCGTTTTTTCCGGCGATATCGGAAATAAACATCAGCCTTTAATCCGGGACCCGGAATATCTGAAAGAAGCGGACTATGTGGTGATGGAATCCACCTATGGCGACCGGAGCCATGGCCCGAAGCCGGATTATGTGAAAGAGCTGGCAGCTATCATGCAGCGGACCTTTGACCGGGGCGGCAATCTGGTGATTCCTTCCTTTGCTGTGGGGCGGACCCAGGAGATGCTGTATTTCATCCGAAAGATTAAGGAGGACCATCTGGTGAAAAATCATGACGGTTTCCAGGTCTTTGTGGACAGTCCGCTGGCGCTGGAGGCGACGACGATCTTTCAGAAGCATATGTGGGACGATTACGATGAAGAGGCCATGGAGCTGGTGAAAAAAGGCATCAACCCCATTGGTTTTGACGGCCTTCGAACCTCTGTCACCAGCGATGATTCCAAAAATATCAACTTTGATCCGAATCCGAAAGTGATTCTTTCCGCCAGCGGCATGTGCGAGGCAGGCAGAATCAAGCACCATCTGAAACACAACCTCTGGAGGCCGGAAAGTACGGTTCTCTTCGTGGGTTATCAGGCAGTGGGAACGCTGGGAAGGTCCATCATTGAAGGCGCGGATAAGGTGAAGCTTTTTGGTGAGGAGATCGAGGTGAGAGCGGAGATCTGTAAACTGAATGGCATCAGCGGCCATGCGGACAGGGAAGGCCTTCTGGAATGGCTGGGCGCTTTTGAGAAAAAGCCGGAAAAAGTGTTTGTGGTCCATGGAGACGATTCGGTCATCGACGGCTTTGCAAAGCTGATTCATGAAACCTTTGGACTGGATGCCCAGGCGCCCTACAGCGGTTCGGTTTTTGATCTGAAAAACGGCTGCTGGGAAAAAGAAGAAGCTCCGGTTCGGATTAAGAAACCCGAAACCAGAGCTCAGGATGCAATTCAGGGCCTTAAAGCCAATACGCCCTTTGCCAGACTTCTGGCGGCCGGCCAGCGTCTGCTGACGGTGATCCGCCACAACGAGGGCGGCGCAAACAAAGATCTGGCCAGATTTACCAGCCAGATCAATTCCCTTTGCGATAAATGGGATAGATAATTATAATTTTTTCCTCGTCATCTCAGGGTTCGTGCAATACTGAATGACGGTTTCCTGGGTGATGATGCCCTTCCGGTAAAGATTCAGAAGGCTGTTGTCCATAGAGATCATATCCTCCCTGGCGGAGGTGTAGATGATGCCGTCGATCTGATGCACCTTGTTGTCGCGGATCATGTTGCTGATGGCCGGGGTCATGGCCATGATCTCAAAAGCCGGAACCAGCGTGCCGTTTTTGGCGGGAACCAGCTGCTGGGAGACGACGGCCTTCAGTACCATGGAGAGCTGGACTGCGATCTGGCGCTGCTGGGAGGCATCAAAAACGTCAATGATACGGCTGATAGTGTTTGCCGCGCCGATGGTATGCAGACTCGACAGCACCAGATGGCCGGTTTCCGCCGCGGTCATGGCGGTCTGGATTGTCTCGAAATCACGCATTTCTCCGAGGAGGATCACATCCGGACTCTGACGAAGGGCAGCTCTTAAAGCCACCAGATAATTTTCCGTATCGGTGGAAATCTCACGCTGACTCACGATGCTTTCCTTATGGTGGTGCAGGTATTCGAGGGGGTCCTCCAGAGTGATGATGTGGTCCTGCTTGGTGGTGTTGATCCGGTCTACCAGGCAGGCCAGCGTCGTGGATTTTCCGCTTCCGGCCGGGCCGGTGACGAGAACCATGCCTTTGGTGTATTCGGAAAGGGCCATGACGGCATTGGGAATCCCAAGCTGGGTGGGATTTGGAAGCTCAAAGGTGATGACGCGGATGACGGCGGCCAGAGAGCCACGCTGCTTATAGGTACTCACCCGGAAACGGGAAAGACCGGGAATGGAAAAAGAAAAATCATCGTCGCCGTTTTTCAGGAAGGTGTCGATGGTGTGGGAGCGGGTGAGATCGTAGATCTGCCGGATGAAAGCCTCCGTGCTGTCGGGCATCAGCCGTTCCCCCTTATGAAAAAGAACGCCGTTGACCCGGTAAGAAAGGGGAAGACCGGCGACAATAAAGATGTCGGAAGCCCCGACGGCGGTGGCATCATGAAGAATCTCCGCGGCATTTATGGTTGTTTCACTCATAGGTTTTATCAGTTCCTTTCTCTGCGGTTTCTGTCTGTACATAGACGTTCTGGCGGGTGTCCGGCGTCCAGTCTGCGGTGTTCACGGTTTTCCAGGTGGTGACGGTGTAAAAAGTGCCGCCTTCCTCGGGATAGCGGAGGGTAAGACTGACAGCCAGTACCTGGGTATCTGCCAGCGGTACGGAAAACGAAAGTGTGCGGGAAGCAGAATCCCAGGAATATATCGAATTACCGGTTTCACTCTCAGAATTTTCTGCATCTTCAAAATGTATCTCAATTTCCTGAAAATACATTTCTTCTCCCTCTGTATTTTTCCATATTTTTTCTAAAATTCCACCAATTTCCCCAATTCGATTCTCTGCCTGGTTGCAGGCCTCATAATAAGCCGTGGTCCGGTCGGCAGTCTTCCGGCTTAAGTTTCGGTCTGCCCGGGCGCTGAGAAGAGAAAGCACCGCAAAGGTGAGAAGACAGAGGGAGAGGAAAATCAGAAGCAGGGTGGAAGTTCCGGCAGTCAGAAGAGGCCGGGAAGTCTTTTTTTTCATGAATTTCCCTCCTTTTCGGCTGTCAGCGGGATATGGCGGCAGACCGTGAGAGAGTAAATTTCTGCGTCTCCGCTTAAAAAGCGGATAACTGCACTACGGCTGTCAGTCCCGGATGAATTGGTCTCCACTGTCAGGTGGTATTTTGCCTCGTTTTCTCTGGAGCTCTGGAAATTTTCATCATAAAACAGTTCAACTCCCTGTTCTGCCGTTATTCCTTCGGGAAATTTTTCCAGAAAGGCTTCTGCACTTCCATCCGTGCCGGAAAAAACTTCCGCGGCGCTGGCACAGAGACTCTGGGCGTGGCTGAGTTCCAGGGAAGAGCGGCTGATGGAATGAGCTCGGGCAAAGACCTGGATGCAGATCGCCGCAGTCAGAAGGAAGAAAAACAGTACAATGATAAGCTCCATCAGAAACAGACTGGAGCTGCTTTTTCTCTCATGCATTGCTATTGGCCACCTCCGTTCTGGGTCGGATATAGGCAGAAAGCACCTCGCCATTCGCATCCTCTGCCCGGACAGAATAAAAACCGTCCTCCGTTTTTTCTATGGAAAAACCAGCGAGAGACACGATGGCCGTTCCCTGCTCCGGGGTGACTTCTCTGGAAGCTTCCGTCAGAAGTTCTTTTAAAGCTCCATCCTGAAAATAGAGATAGGTCCGGTAGGAAGTCCCCTCAATTTCCTGGGAAAGGATGAGGGCGGGAAGCCCGTCCAGTTCGCCGGGAGAAATGGCGCCGCTCTCATCGGCATGCCGGATTTTTTCCGTCACATAGGCAAGGGCCGTCCGGACCGTATAATTGCTTTCCATCCGGGAAGCGGTATTCTGATAGACTTTCGCGCCAAGCAGAATGACGGCCAGGGCGGAAGAGGTAAATACTAGGAAAAGCAGCAGGACAAAAAGTATGTCTGTGGAATGCTTCCGGGCATTTTTCAGATCCATGACAAGTCTCCTTTCTATTTCCGGGCAAAAACTTTTACATCGGGCATCAGATTGGAGCCGATGATTTCGTAGTCCACAATATATTTTTCCGGGTCGTAGGTGATCCCGTAATGTTCTTTGAGATAATCCAGACTTTCCGGATAACTTCCCTCCACCGCATAACAGTGGACGGTGCTTCGCCGGATCGCCTGCTGAAGATTTTCCATCTGCTGTTCGGAAGCCGTCTGAGAAACTGAACCCACGCCCTTATAAAACAGAAGAAAAATCAGCAGGAAAATTAAGATGGAAGCAGGCAGGGTCAGCTGGCTTAGAGAAAATCCCCGTTTTTTCTGAAATCGATTCATAGCAGTATCCTTCCTTCCCAGACAGGCCTTATCCGATGTTTGACATTACATTTACCAGCGGAAGCATGACGGAGAGCAGGATCAGTCCCACCAAGACAGAAAGGACAGCCACCAGCGTGGGTTCCAGAAGTCCGGCCAGACTCTGGAGCTTTTCGTCCGTCTCAGTCTGTAACCGGGAAGCAATATCGGAAAGAGCGCTGTCTGCCGCTCCGGCCCGGAAACCGACAGATACCATCCGGGCATCTATGCCAGAGAAAATGCCCGCTTTGTTCAGAGCGTCGGAAAAATCCTCTCCATTCTGAATGGCTTCCCGGGCAGAAGCAATCTTCTGGCAAAAATCGGGATCATCCACGAGCTGGGTCACGAGGTCAAAGCCTTCCTCCGTGTCCAGGCCGCTTTTCAACGCTACGGACATTCCGGAAGCAAAGCGGGCACAGGAGGTATCATACATCAGGCGGCGGGAAAGCGGAAATTTCCGGGCGATCGTCCGAAGCTGTATGCGTCCTTTTGTGGTGCGGGTCAGATAGAGAAGACCGACAGCCAGAAGAAGGAAGAGAATCAGAAAGACAAGGGCATACCGCCGAAGTCCGTTTCCAAGGTGAAGAACGCCCGCTGCGGCTCCGCTCATTTCCACTCCGAGCTCCTGAAAGACCTGGTCAAAAACCGGCATGACTTTTACGATCAGCACAAGGAGGACCGCAGAGAGCATGCCCAGCATGATCAGAGGATAAGTCAGAGCGTCCCGGATGCTGCCGGTCAGGGCCTCTTCCCGCTCATAATGGGCGGCCAGGGAAGCGAAGGTGTCATCCAGATTTCCGGAGAGCTCGCCCATTTTTACCATGTGAACAAAATAGGAAGGAAAAACTTCGGTTTTTTCCAGTGCAGATTGAATATCTCCGGTTTCCAGCAGTTCGTCGTAAATGACGGACAGAATTTTTTGCCCGTCTTTCGTGTCGGCATCATCCCGCAGGATAGAAATGCCTTCCAGAAGGGAGATTCCTGCCTTTAAAAGCATGGAGAGCTGACGGCAAAGATAGATCAGCTCCGGGTTGGTCATTTTCTTTTCTTTCATATTATAATACCTCACAACAATATGCGTGTTTATCGAATATACTCTGTGATGTAGTTGTCTCCGTCTCCGATATATTCCTGAATACTTTCATCGGTACCAGTGGCTGCAAAAGTGGGGTCCATCAGTTTCCATTCATCCCCGTTGAACTCCACGGCCCGTTCCACCCAGCCGACGGACTGGATGTAAACGTCGATCCAGGCATGGCGGACAGAGGCGCTGTAGCCGATGGCCAGTTTTGCCGGGATGCCGATGGAACGCAGCATGGCGGCCGTCAGAGAGGCATAGTCAAAGCAGATTCCTTTTTTTGTGGAAAGGGTCTCGTCGATATCGGGCAGATAATTTCCGGAAACGGTGGCTGCCTTCTCATTGTCATAGGTGATATTGGCTGTGACATATTCGTAGATAGCAGTGAGGGCCTCCACATCGGAAGTAAGACCGGAAGTCAGCTGAGCGGCCAGAGAAACGGCCTTGCTGTCCTGACTGAAATTTACATACTGATTGGGATAAAGAAAAGGAAGAAAATCATTTGTCAGTTCCACGTCGATCACCTGGCTGAAAAGGGAGGCATACTGATCTTCTGAAATATTCTGGAAGGCCATAAGGGTGTAGCTTCCGCTGCCAGCGGTGAAAGGAAAGACTGTGGGGCTGTCTGCCTCTTCGATGAAATACTTATAGGTCACGTTGTCCGGCCCAATGAGCTGGATATTGATTTTTCCGCCGTCTCCTGACATGGTTCCAATGAAATATCCCTGATCCGTGTGAGAAAGATCCAGAAGCAGGGGGTCGCCGCCGATGGTATTGCTGCCGTCGGCCTGGGGAACCAGAACGCGGGTTTCACCCGGCGTAAAGGAGGAAGAAGCTTCGCTGCTTCCTTTTTTGGAACAGCCGGAGAGGGTCAGAACGAGTATAAGAAAAAGGAAAGGAACCGGAGAACGGAAAAATTGCCGGTGGTTCATAAAAATGCTCCTTCTCATGTTTGGCGGGGCCCAAGCACAAAGACTTTTTGAACTTTTGCCCTTTGGCACCAGTATAGCAGATTCCAGGGAAAAGAAAAAGGAAAAATGTCAGGAAATGGGATTGACAAACCTGGGGGAAGATGTATATACTTAATATGAATTATAAAAAACAAGGGCAAACCTGTTGAAAAGCAGGGACGCAAAGCCAAGGGTCTAAGGTCGTGAGACTATGACAGCCGGTTGCCACATTTAATGCAAAGTTTAGGAAAGACGAAGCTAGATTTGCAGAATGCGTATTAGTTTAGGCAGCCGCTCTCTGTTCTTTTATAAGTCCGAGAAGCGGTATTTTTATTGCAATTCAAAATTCGTCCCGTTCCGATCAAAAGGAGGGCGCAAGAGATGAAAGGAAAGAATTTAAAACAGTTACTAAACAATCAGAAAGCAAAAAGAGTCGGATGTATTCTTCTGGCAGCAGCAGTGCTCGGTACCGGCGCCTGGGCTGTGGATAACGGACAGAAATCAGATGTTCCGGAGCTTACAAGTTTTGTAGATCTGGACGATCAGATCTCCATCGATGAGGATGAAGTGCCCCTTACTTCCGCACCGAAGACTTCTGTGAAGACACAGACTTCCACCACCAAGAAAGTGGTAAATCTGAAAAAGAAATCCACCAAGACCTACACACAGAAGAGCAAACCCAAGTCTGTGAAGAGTCCTACAATCACAAAGACTTCCAGAGCAGCAACGACTACTACCAATAGAGTGACTACCACTTATGTCACAAAGAGATACAAGAAAAACTCCAAAAAGATGACCATGATCACCACCAAGAAGATCAAGACCACCATCACTACTGTAACAAAGACCGCCGCAAACTCCGGTGGAACCACGACAGCATCAGTTCAGAAAGCAGCAACGACAACCGCTTCTGCAAAGAAGAACACCACCCCGTACAACGTTCCCGTTGCTACCCTGGCTCCTCTTCTTGACTCCAGAGTCATGAAGGCTTATCAGGAGCTTCACTTCGATATCACGATCGACGGAACCGTTTCCTACGCAGGTTACTTCGATGCGAGAAAACAGAACATCACACTGAGAGAGGAAAGCGATACAATTTATCATGAGATCGGTCACTTTGTAGCTTTCCTTGCAGGAAACGTAGATACCAAGGCAAACTTCCAGTCCATCTACCAGCAGGAGAAAAATTCCTTCACCGGAAGCAGACGTGTTTACGCAGTACAGAACGCGTCTGAGTATTTCGCAGAGTGTTTCAGAGAGTACACACTGAACCCTGCTACCTTAAAGAGCACCTGCCCGCAGACCTTTGAAGCCATCACCAATGCGCTGAATAAGATCACGGATTCCCAGATCGCTCAGGCAAAAGCTTTCTACGGTTCCATCTGGACAAAATAATACATAAAAAACGCGGCGGCTGTGCAAAAACACAGCCGCCGTTATTATTTTCATGAGTTCAATTATTTCGTTTCCTCTGCAAGGATGAGCTTTAAGGCCTGAGCCAGCTGATCCGGGCAGGAGGTGGGAC
Organism: Fusicatenibacter faecihominis; assembly: GCF_020686945.1. NCBI lineage: Bacteria > Bacillati > Bacillota > Clostridia > Lachnospirales > Lachnospiraceae > Fusicatenibacter > Fusicatenibacter faecihominis. The sequence goes on from NZ_JAJEPR010000008.1 coordinate 107,554, forward strand.
GCATGCCGCAGCGAATGCCTTCCAGACGTTTGATTGCCTCTTTTGCATCCATGCCTTCGATCAGTCTGGAAACGCCCTGGGTGTTTCCGTTGCAGCCGCCGGTGAACTGAACGTGTTTTACGATGCCGTTCTCCACTTCCACATCGATGGACTGGGAACAGACACCTTTTGTCTTATATACCATGAAAAAATCCTCCTTTTTATAAAGTATCTCTGTAAGAAGGAATTATAGCAGTTTTTCCGCCAAAAAGCAAAGATGTTTTCGGGAATGGGCTTGACTTTTTGCAAAATCCTGTTCTATAATAAAGCGACATGAGGAAAAACGTGGATGAAGAGAGTATGTTTTCTGCCGGGAGACCGGCGCAGCGTAAGGCTGTCAAACGTTTCAGCGAGCCGGGGAGGGTGTAAGCCCGGTATTAGTAGGGAAGACAGAAGATCACTTCGGAGTTTCAGGGTTGAAGACCAGTAGATCCTGACGGGATTCCCCCGTTACAGGGAACACATATGATAGTATGTGAAAAATGTGTAACAGGTGGTTTTGTGATTGCGAGTATGCTCTCATCCTTTTACGGATGGGAGCTTTTTAATTTTCACCAACAGTTCAGAGTATCAGCAAAATGAAAAAACAGACTATGCAAACTTGTTTGCAATAGGATGGATTTTCATTTTGCTAATACTCTGAACGTCCTCAAGAGAAAGGAGAACTCACACATGTATGACAAAGTCCCCACAAGTATGAATTTTGTGGAACGCGAGAAAAAAGTGGAAAAATTCTGGGAAGAGAACCATATCTTTGAGAAGAGTATCGACAACCGTAAAAAAGGTGAGACCTACACCTTCTACGACGGACCGCCTACGGCCAACGGAAAACCACACATCGGCCATGTAGAGACCCGTGTTATCAAAGATATGATCCCGCGTTACCAGGCCATGAAGGGAAAAATGGTTCCCCGTAAAGCAGGCTGGGATACCCACGGTCTTCCGGTTGAGCTGGAAGTAGAGAAAATGCTGGGTCTGGACGGAAAAGAGCAGATCGAGCAGTACGGAGTGGAGCCCTTCATCAAACACTGTAAAGAGAGCGTATGGAAATACAAAGGTATGTGGGAGGATTTCTCCAACACCGTTGGTTTCTGGGCTGATATGGAGCATCCCTACGTTACCTACGAGAACAACTTCATCGAGTCCGAGTGGTGGGCACTGAAACAGATCTGGGAAAAAGGTCTCCTCTATGAAGGTTATAAGATTGTTCCCTACTGCCCGCGCTGCGGTACCCCGCTTTCCAGCCATGAGGTGGCTCAGGGCTATAAAGATGTCAAAGAACGTTCTGCCATTGCAAAATTCAAAGTGGTGGGCGAGGACGCTTATATCCTGGCCTGGACCACGACACCGTGGACCCTTCCCTCCAACGTGGCTCTCTGCGTAAACCCGGATGAGACCTATGTGAAGGTAAAAGTGGAAGACGGAACCGTTTACTACCTGGCACAGGCTCTGGCTGACAAGGTTCTGGGCGAATGTTCCTACGAGGTTCTGGAGACCTACAAAGGAAAAGATCTGGAATACAAAGAATATGAGCCGCTCTATAACTTCAAAGAGCTGAAGAAAAAAGCGTACTACGTTGTCTGCGATACCTATGTAACCATGAGCGATGGTACTGGCGTCGTTCATATTGCACCGGCTTTCGGTGAGGACGACTCCAAGGTTGGTAAGAAATATGACCTGCCGCTTCTGCAGCTGGTAGACGCCAAAGGTGAGATGACTCCGGAAACTCCCTGGGCCGGCGTTTTCTGCAAGAAAGCAGATCCGATGGTTCTGGAAGATCTGGACAAGAGAGGCCTTCTCTTCGCCGCTCCGAAATTTGAGCACAGCTACCCGCACTGCTGGAGATGCGACACTCCGCTGATCTACTATGCACGCGAGTCCTGGTTTATCAAGATGACTGCTGTGAAGGACGACCTGATCCGCAACAACAACACCGTAAACTGGATTCCTGAGAGCATCGGTAAAGGCCGTTTTGGCGACTGGCTGGAGAACGTACAGGACTGGGGCATCAGCCGTAACCGTTACTGGGGAACTCCGCTGAACATCTGGCAGTGTGAGTGCGGCCATCAGCATTCCATCGGAAGCATCGCCGAGCTGAAATCCATGTCCGATAACTGCCCGGATGATATTGAGCTTCACCGCCCGTATATCGATGCCGTTACCATCAAATGCCCGAAATGCGGCAAACAGATGCACCGTGTTCCGGAGGTGATCGACTGCTGGTTCGATTCCGGTTCCATGCCCTTCGCACAGCATCATTATCCCTTTGAAAACCAGGAACTTTTCAAACAGCAGTTCCCGGCAAAATTCATCTCCGAGGCTGTAGACCAGACCAGAGGATGGTTCTACTCCCTGATGGCAATCTCCACCCTGCTCTTTAACAAGGCTCCCTTCGAGAACGTTATCGTTATGGGCCATGTACAGGATGAGAACGGCCAGAAGATGAGTAAGTCTAAAGGAAATGCCGTAGATCCCTTCGATGCGTTGAACACCTACGGTGCAGACAGCATCCGCTGGTATTTCTACACCGCCGGCGCTCCCTGGATTCCGAAGCGTTTCCACGGAAAAGCCGTAATGGAAGGCCAGAGAAAGTTCCTGGGAACCCTGTGGAATACCTATGCTTTCTATGTACTGTATGCAAATATCGACAATTTCGATCCGACCAGATATACAATGGATTATGAGAAACTGTCCGTTATGGATAAATGGCTCCTTTCCAAGATGAACAGCATGGTGAAAGATGTGGATAAGAATCTGGGAGCTTACAAGATCCCCGAGGCAGCCAATGTTCTCCAGGATTTCGTGGACGATATGAGTAACTGGTATGTACGCCGCAGCCGTGAGCGTTTCTGGGCAAAAGGCATGGAGCAGGATAAGATCAACGCTTATCTGACTCTCTACACCGCCCTTGTGACCGTTTCCAAGGCAGCTGCTCCGATGATTCCCTTCATGACCGAGGATATTTACCAGAACCTGGTACGCAAGGTTGACGCTTCCGCTCCGGAGAGCATTCACCTCTGCGATTTCCCGACTGTGGATGAGAGCCAGATCGACAAAGAGCTGGAAAAAGATATGGATGAGGTTCTGGAGATCGTCGTTATGGGACGTGCCTGCAGAAATACCGCCAATATCAAGAACCGTCAGCCCATCGTAAACATGTTTGTCAAGGCTCCGGTGGCTCTGCCGGATTACTTCCAGGATATCATCCGCGATGAGCTGAACTCCAAAAAAGTTACCTTTACCGATGACGTACGCGCCTTCACGTCCTACAGCTTCAAACCGCAGCTGAAGACCGTTGGACCGAAATACGGCAAACTGCTGGGTGGCATCAGGAAAGCTCTCTCCGAGCTGGACGGAAATGCAGCCATGGACGAGCTCAAGGCAGACGGACAGCTCACCCTTGACATTAACGGAGAGAAGGTCGTATTATTAGAAAGCGATCTTCTGATTGAGACCGCACAGACCGAGGGCTATGTATCCGCTCAGGAGGGCGAAGTTACCGTAGCTTTGGACACCAATCTGACACCGGAACTGATCGAGGAAGGTTTTGTGCGTGAGATCATCAGTAAAGTACAGACCATGCGTAAAGAGGCAGGCTTCGAGGTTATGGACCGCATCGTGGTTTACGCTGCGGAGAACGAGAAGATTCTGGGACTCTTAAAAAAACATGCCGACGAACTGAAAAAAGAAGTTCTGGCAGACGATATTGTTCTGGGTTCCGTTGACGGCTACACCAAAGAGTGGAACATCAACGGCGAAAATGTAACGCTTGGTGTGAAAAAACAGTGATGTTAAGTACCAAGGATAAAAAGGAGGCAGTCATGCAGAAATTTGACAAGCAGGCTTTTATTGCAGAAGTAAAGGATAATGTAAAAAAACTTTACCGCAAGAACATTGAGGAGGCTGACAAACAGCAGATCTTCCAGGCAGTGTCCTATGCGGTGAAGGATACCATCATTGATAACTGGATGATGACCCAGAAAGAGTACGAGAAACAGGATCCGAAATACGTTTACTATATGTCCATGGAGTTCCTGATGGGCCGTGCCATGGGTAACAACCTGATCAACCTGACAGAATATGACGAGGTAAAAGAAGCTCTGGATGAGCTGGGCTTTGACCTGAACGTCATCGAGGACCAGGAGCCGGATGCGGCTCTTGGTAACGGTGGCCTGGGCCGTCTGGCTGCCTGCTTCCTGGATTCTCTGGCAACTTTAAACTATGCAGCTTATGGCTGTGGCATCCGTTACCGTTACGGAATGTTCAAACAGAAAATTGAAGACGGTTATCAGATAGAGGTGCCGGATAACTGGCTGAAAAACGGCAACCCCTTCGAGCTTCGCCGTCCGGAGTACGCCAAAGAGGTAAAATTCGGCGGTTATGTGCGTGTGGAGTACGATGAGAAAAATCACCGCAACAACTTCATTCAGGAGGGCTATCAGTCCGTTCGTGCCGTTCCCTTTGATATTCCCATCGTTGGTTACAACAACGGTGTGGTAAATACCCTCCGTGTATGGGATGCAGAGGCTATCGTGGACTTCCAGCTGGATTCCTTCAACAAGGGCGATTATATGAACGCCGTTGAGCAGGAGAACCTGGCAAAGAACATCGTCGAGGTTCTTTATCCGGCAGACGAGCATTACGCAGGTAAAGAGCTTCGTCTGAAACAGCAGTATTTCTTCATTTCTGCCAGTGTGCAGGCTGCTATTACAAAGTATAAAAAGAAACACAGCGACATCCGCAAATTCTATGAGAAGGCAACTTTCCAGCTGAACGATACCCACCCGACCGTAGCGGTTGCCGAGCTCATGCGTATCCTCATGGATGAGGAAGGCTTAGGCTGGGACGAGGCCTGGGAAGTTACCACCAAGACCTGTGCTTACACCAACCATACGATCATGGCTGAGGCACTGGAGAAATGGCCCATCGAGCTTTTCAGCCGCCTGCTTCCGCGTATCTATCAGATCATCGAGGAGATCAACCGTCGTTTCATTGAGGAGATCAAGGCAAAATATCCGGGCAACCAGGACAAGATCCGCAAAATGGCAATCATCTACGACGGACAGGTAAAAATGGCTCATCTGGCCATCGCTGCCGGTTATTCCGTAAACGGTGTTGCCGTTCTTCATACCGAGATCCTGAAAAAACAGGAGCTGAAAGATTTCTATGAGATGATGCCGGAGAAATTCAATAACAAGACCAACGGTATCACCCAGAGAAGATTCCTTCTTCACGGAAACCCGCTGCTGGCAAAATGGGTAACTGCCCACATTGGCGACGGCTGGATCACCAACCTTCCGGAGATCCACAAGATGGCTGTTTATGTGGACGATCCCAAGGCGCAGCAGGAATTTATGAACATCAAGTATCAGAATAAGGTTCGCCTGGCAAAATATATCAGAGAGCACAATGGCATCGAAGTAGATCCGAGATCCATCTTCGATGTACAGGTAAAACGTCTCCATGAGTACAAACGTCAGCTGATGAACATTCTGCATGTAATGTACCTTTACAACCAGATCAAGGATCATCCGGAGATGGATTTCTATCCGAGAACCTTTATCTTTGGTGCAAAGGCAGCAGCTGGCTACCGTCGTGCAAAACTGACTATCAAGCTCATCAACTCCGTGGCTGACGTTGTCAACAACGACGCTTCCATCAACGGAAAACTGAAGGTTGTCTTCATCGAGGACTACCGCGTATCCAACGCAGAGCTGATCTTCGCAGCAGCCGATGTATCTGAGCAGATATCTACCGCAAGTAAAGAGGCTTCCGGTACCGGTAACATGAAGTTTATGCTGAACGGCGCTCCGACTCTGGGAACCATGGACGGTGCAAACGTGGAGATCGTTCAGGAAGTTGGAAAAGAGAACGCCTTTATTTTCGGTCTGACCGCACAGCAGGTTATCGACTATGAGAATCATGGCGGCTACAATCCGATGGATTACTTCAACAACGACCAGGATATCCGCCGTGTCCTGATGCAGCTCATCAATGGTGAGTATGCGCCGGATGACACTGAGAGATTCCGCGATCTGTACAATTCTCTTCTGAATACGAAGAGCAGCGACAGAGCAGATACCTACTTTATCCTGGCTGACTTCAAGTCCTACGCAGCAGCTCAGCGCGAGGTTGAGAAGGCTTACCGTGACGAGAAAGGCTGGGCACGGATGGCTATGCTGAACATGGCATGCAGCGGTAAATTTACTTCTGACCGTACGATTCAGGAGTATGTAGACGAGCTGTGGCACCTTGACAAGGTAATCATGCCTGAGAAATAAATAAAAAAATTTTCAGACTCCGGGTGGAAAATTTCGCCCGGAGTTTTTTCTGTATATTTGCCGAAGATCTGGTCAATCCTATTGGTGAACAGATCGAATAAGATGAGGTGAAGAGTATGCAGAACATGAACACAAGACTTTTTATGAAAAAACACGGCACCGCTCTGGTTTTCAGCCTTTGTCTGATGGGCGCCGCCGCATTTACCACAGTTTACACCCTGAATCAGGCGGAAAACACGAAAGAGCAGGTCGAACAGACCACGGATCTGGAGGAGGAGGCCAGGATTCAGGACGCTAACGCGGCGAAAAATGCCAAGCCTGCGGATGACACGGCTGTGGACGGTCAGGACGCGAAGGTGAGCGGTTCGGATCTCGTGGGAGAAGTAGTGGAAAATCCGGAGGATCTGGTGAAAAATGTGACGGGGCCGACTGTGGATGAGACAGTCGGCGAGACGGCCAGCGCGGCTTCCACTGGCGTTCAGGCCGCTGTCGGAACCCAGGCAACGGTGAATTTTTCCGAGGATTCGTCTCTAGACTGGCCGGTGGCAGGAAATGTCCTTCTGGATTACAGCATGGACGGCTCGATTTTTTTCCCGACCTTGAAGGTCTATAAGTACAATCCGGCGCTGATCATCGGTGCAGACGTGGGCAGCCCTGTGGCCGCGGCGGCAAAGGGTATTGTAGATTCTGTCAAAGTAGATGAAGAGACCGGAACCACAGTATCTATGAATATCGGAAACGGCTATGAACTGACCTATGGCCAGCTGAAGGAAGTTTCCGTAAAAGAAGGGGATGTAGTGGAAGACGGCGGACTCATCGGCTATGTGAGCGAGCCCTCGAAGTATTACTGCGAGGAAGGCAGCAACCTCTATTTCAAACTGACAAAAGATGGAACCCCGGTGGATCCCTTTTTGTTTCTTGGGGAATGAGAGAGGAAGATAAATATTGCTACAACAGGATTCTGGTGAATACGCCGCATTGACAGACAGGCGGTATTTTGAAGATGGTGTTAAGCAGTTACGGGGATTTACGCTAGCAGGGAAAATACAGAAGAAACGGACTTGCACCGGGAGGTGCTTTCCGCGTATACTATTATCAGAAAAAAAACTGCCGTAACGATTCAGGAGCCAAGGTACTGAACAGTTACGAACTGCCTTACAATCCGCAGCCGCAGCACTTCACAGGCAGTATCGGGCATTCGGCCCGCCAGAAAAAATACCAGACAGGGCGGCTGCTTCATAGATAGATGTGATGCCCGGAGAATGTGGGCATCCTTACATATAGAAATATTTAACAAACAAAAATCTGTTATTTGTTTCCTATAATAAAATAATTAACAGAAATAGTCGAGCAAAAATTTGCATAAAAATCTGGAGACACTATGGACAAAATGAACTATACATACATCGTCCAGTGCAGTGATGGTACCCTCTACACCGGCTGGACCACAGACGTCGAGCGCCGCGTCAGAACCCATAACAGCGGCAAAGGCGCCAAATACACCCGCTCCCGTCTACCCGTCACACTGGTCTACTACGAGACCTACCCCACCAAACAGGAGGCCATGCGCCGCGAATGGGAGATCAAGCAGCTGACAAGGGAAGAGAAAAAGAAGCTGATTGTAAAGATACAATGACAGCCACAAAAACAGCCGCAGCACTTTTTCTAAACAAATGCTGCGGCTCATTTTTACGCGGTTACAAAGGAATACATCACGATATAGTGGCAGAGGCTTCCGGCCATGACGAAAAGATGGAAGATCTCGTGGGAACCGAAGTTCTTGTGGCGGGAGTTGAAGATCGGAAGCTTCAGGGCGTAGATAATGCCGCCCACGGTATAGATGATGCCTCCGGCGAGGAGCCAGCCAAAGGCTGCCGGGCTTAAAGCATTCAAAATCTCGGGGAAGCCCATGAGGCAGACCCAGCCCATGCCGATATATATAATAGAAGAAAACCATTTCGGACAGGTGATCCAGCAGGCTTTGATGAGGATGCCGACAGCGGCGATTGACCAGACAATGAGACACATCAGCGGACCTACGCTGTCACGGAGCGTCACCATGCAGAGCGGCGTGTAGGATCCGGCGATCAGGATAAAAATCATGAAATGGTCCATTTTCTTCAGAACCCGGTTGACCCGGGCGGAAATATCAAGGGAATGATAGAGTGTGCTGGCAGTGTAGAGCAGGATCATGCTGGTGATGAAGACTGCCATGGAGGCTGTGCAGACCGGATTTCCTGTCCGATGAGCCCGAACCAGCAGAGGAGCGGCCCCGGAAGCTGCGGCAACAACGCCGATAAAATGAGTGATCGCACTTCCCGGATCTTTCAAAAAAGGTTTCTGCGTTTCTGTGGCGCGTGTATAAACAGTATCCATATCGATTCCTCACTTTCATTCACGAACAAAGTTTTTAATAATTCTGCATGTAGTATTTAAAACTACATTACATCATGTAAGTATCATATACCCATCTTTCAGAAAATGCAACCCCATTTTTCACAAAAAAATCCCACAAAGAAAAAGGGCCGTGTTATAATAAGGCCAATGACAGGCATTTTGCCTGATAAAAAAGGAAGATCAAATTATGACAGACAAAAACTGGTCACAGATCGGCGATGAGATCGAGGATATGGTGCGGAAAGCGCTGGAATCCAGGGATTTTGGAAAACTGAGCCAGGATCTTTCCCGGACCGTGGGCGAGGCCATGGAAAATGTGGGGAAAAGTGTTCAGGACGCCGTAAATAAAGCCAATGATAAAACCCGGGAAGCTACGGAAAGATATTCCGACCGGGCAGACAGAACTGCGGATGCCCATAGTAGAACGGAAAAGTCCACGGACCGTCCCGTCTACAGCGGTACCGTAGAAGGAAAAGGAACGTCTTCCAGCGGGCAGACTTCTTATGAATACAGCCGTTCCACGATGCGCTCGACCCGCTTTCAGCCGGGTTACGAGCAGGCACGGGAGAAGAAAGGAAAAAATTTCCTTCGGGAGCGCTTTAAAAATCCGGGCGGACTGACAGGAACCGGCATGGCGCTGGCCATCTGCGGGTACACGTTTCTGGGTATTCTGGTGATAGCTCTGGGAATCACGCTTCCGATCGTGCTCCCGCGGAATCTGCAGGCAGCCATGATAACGACCGGCGTTCTGGCCCCCTTTGTGGCGGGAAGCGCTTTCATGGCTTACAAAGGAACCTCCCTTCTGGGGCAGAGCCGCCGCTTCCGCAGATATGTGGAAGAGCTTAGAGAGCGGGAGTTCTGCCAGATTCAGGAGCTGGCGGATGCCCTTGGAAAATCCGAAGAATATGTAAAAAAAGACCTTGGAAAAATGATCCGCAAGCGGCTTTTCCTTCATGGTCATCTCGACAAAAATCAGACCTGCCTTATGGTGACAGACTCCGCCTATGAGCAGTATCAGACAGCTGAAAAACAGCTGGAGGAGCGCCAGCAGGAGGAAAAACGAAAAGCTGAGGAGGCAGAAAAATTCGGCCGCCGCAAAGACCTTCCGGAGGAGGCGAAAAAGACCATCGCCGCCGGAAGAGCTTACCTCGAGGAGATCAAAACCTGCAACGACCGGATTCCCGGCGTGGAGATCTCCGAGAAAATTTCCCGGCTGGAGCTGGTGATCTCCAAGATTTTCAACCGCGTGGAGCAGCATCCGGAGCTGGTGGATGATCTGGGAAGATTTATGGATTACTATCTTCCGACGACGGTGAAGCTTCTGAAAGCTTATGAGGAGCTGGACGGACAGCCCTCCCAGGGAGAAAATATTGTCAATTCCAAGAAAGAGATCGAGGACACACTGGACACGATCGATCAGGCTTTTGAAAAACTGCTAGACAGCTTCTTTGAGGAGGCGGCCTGGGATATTTCTTCCGATATTTCCGTCCTTCACAACATGTTTGCTCAGGAAGGACTGACGGAAAGCGATTTTGATAAGGTAAAAGTGAAAAGATAAAGGAGAAAAAAGATGAGTGTGGATTTAAAAGATTTGGAAACAACGCCGACTTTGAGCCTGGATCCCTTCGGAGAGGCTGAGAAAGAGCCGGAAGTTCCGGCAGCTCCCGCTCCGGAGGCAGTCAAACCGGCTTTTGATGAGAGCATTTTGAACGATGATGAGCGGAAAATGGTGGACAGCTTCGCGAAGCAGATCGACCTGACCAACAACAATATGATCCTCCAGTACGGGGCCGGAGCCCAGAAGAAAATGGCTGATTTTTCCGAGGCGGCTCTGGAAAACGTCCGGACGAAGGATCTCGGCGAGGTGGGCGATATGCTTTCCAGCGTGGTGACGGAGCTCAAAAGCTTTGACGCGGCAGAGGAGCAGGAAAAAGGCTTCTTCGGCTTTTTCAAAAAGAACGCCAACAAGCTGGACACCATGAAAAACAAGTACGACAAGGCCGAGGAAAATGTCACGAAGATCGTGAAAGCCCTCCAGAATCATCAGGTCGTCCTCATGAAAGACATTGCAATGCTGGACAAGATGTACGAGCTGAACAAAACCTATTTCAAAGAACTTTCCATGTACATTCTCGCAGGCAAGAAAAAGCTTCAGGAGGTCCGGGAAAATGACCTTAAGGAGTTAATGGAAAAGGCAGAGCGCAGCGGCCTTCCGGAGGATGCCCAGGAGGCGAAGGATCTCGACAGCTTCTGCAACCGCTTTGAGAAAAAACTTCATGATCTGGAGCTCACCCGGATGATTTCTCTCCAGACAGCACCGCAGATCCGTCTGGTTCAGGGAAATGATACGCAGATGGTGGAAAAGATTCAGTCTACGGTGGTAAACACCATTCCTTTGTGGAAAAGTCAGATGGTTTTGGCTCTTGGTGTGGAACATTCCCGTCAGGCGGCAGAGTCTCAGAGAGAAGTCACAGATATGACGAATGAGCTCCTGAAGAAAAATGCGCAGACCCTTAAGATGGCTACGATCGAAACCGCTAAGGAATCCGAGCGCGGCATCGTGGATATCGAGACTCTGAAACAGACCAACGAGTCTCTGATTTCTACGCTGGACGAGGTTCTGAAAATCCAGGCCGAGGGCCATGAAAAACGCCAGGCTGCCGAAGCCGAGATGCAGCGACTGGAAGACGAACTGAAAAACAAGCTTCTGGAGATTAGAAGATAAAAGTATTCTGAACCTGTTCCGGAAAAGATTGTGAAGATGATTGCCCAGGAGATTGGCGGCTTTGACGAGATCTATCTGTATGCCGAGGATAATACCCTGAGCCCGGAAGATTATAAATGGTATCATTCGTTTTTTCGGCTGCGTGCGGGAGCGGAAGAAGTCACTCTGAGCGTCTGCCCGATTACGGTCAGCGGCCGTCTGGAAACGATAGAAAAGATTGACTTTACAAATACTTCTGCTTTTCAGATGGTAAAATAAAAAATGTCCCCGTCCGTACTGTGAAAACAGCGGGCGGGGAATTTTTATGTCTGGAGAAAAATGGAAGAAACCAGCCCGTTGGTATCCATCCGGGCATTTTGGCGGAAGTCTCTGGGGGAGACGTGAAACTCCTTTCGGAAACAGCCGGAAAAGGAGGAGGCGTCGTGGAAGCCGCAGGAGAGGGCGATCTCGGTGATGGAGTAGCTGGTGGTGCAGAGCATCTCAACGGCCATGCGAAGCCGGTGACGGAGCAGGTACTGTTTGGGCGAGAGCTTCTCTTTTTCCATGAAGATCCGGTAGAGATAGGTCCGGTCAATGCCGGTATAGCGGGCTACATCGGAAATCCGGATGGGATAAGCATAATTGTTTTCCAGATATTCTTTGGCTTTCTGAAGATAGATCTGGGTGGGTTCCTGAGAGGTCTCAGGGGCCTTCTTTTTCATAAAGGAAAAGAGCAGCAGGAGATTTCCGGCGGCGGAGAGTTGGTCCTCTGGACTCTGGAAAAAAGTTTCGCAGAGCTTTTTCATCTGATCGGTGAGAGGCGCGATGGAGTCCGGTGTTTCCTTCCGGAAGACAAAGGCCTCGGAAAAAACAGTCCGGGCGAGAATCTCAGGAACCGCTTTTCCGTCAAAACCTACCCAGGCATAGCTCCAGGGCTCGCGCTCATCCGCCTGATAATACGTCACCTCCGCCGGGGGAATGAGAAAGGCATCTCCGGCGGAAAGTGCATAGGTCTGTCCTTTGTACTGATAAATGCCCCGGCCCTTTAAAATCACATGGAGAAGATAGTGAGGGCGCACTGCCGGGCCGTAAGCATGCCGGGGTGGGCAGTTTTCGCTGCCGCAGAAATAAACGGTGAGATAAGCCTGGTGTCTGGTTTCTTTTTCTGCCATAAGTTCCTCCTAAAATACAACATTTTAACAAGTTTTCTGCACAAACGGGATAGTTGTTTCTCTGAGAAAATTATACAATAGGTTCATCAGAAAAAACAGAGAAAAAGGAGGAGCCACAATGAAAATCACTTTTATGGGAGCGGGAAGCACGGTTTTTGCAAGAAATGTACTGGGAGATTGTATGTGTACTCCGGCCCTGCAAAACTGCGAGATTGCGCTTTATGACATTGATGAGAAGCGTCTGGAGGATTCAAGGATTATCCTTTCCGCCATTAACAAGAACGTAAACGAGGAAAGAGCCGTCATCAAAACTTATCTCGGCGTGGAAAACAGAAAAGACGCCCTGCGGGATGCAACATTTGTTGTAAATGCCATCCAGGTAGGCGGTTATGAGCCCTGCACAGTCACAGATTTTGAGATTCCGAAGAAATATGGCCTTCAGCAGACCATCGCCGACACCCTTGGAATCGGCGGAATTATGAGAGGACTTCGCACAATTCCGGTGCTGGAGGGCTTTGCGAGAGATATGGAGGAGGTCTGCCCGAATACCCTTTTCCTCAATTATTCCAATCCCATGGCGATCCTGACCGGTTATATGCAGCGCTACACGAAGATCAAAACCGTCGGTCTCTGCCACAGCGTTCAGGTATGTTCTGAGTGCCTTTTGAAGGATCTTGGCATGGAGGATAAGCTGGAGGGCAGAACCGAACTCATTGCCGGTATTAACCATATGGCCTGGCTTCTGGATATTCACGATAAGAATGGCGTGGATCTTTATCCGGAGATCAAAAGACGGGCGGAGGAGAAGAACACTTCCGGCGAGAAACACCACGATATGGTGCGCTACGAGTACATCCGCCATCTGGGCTACTACTGCACTGAGTCCAGCGAACACAACGCGGAGTACAATCCCTGGTTCATCAAGTCCCGCTATCCGGAAATGATCGAAGAGTTCAACATTCCGCTGGACGAGTATCCGAGACGCTGCATCAAACAGATCGAAGGCTGGGAAAAAGAGCGAGAGGATATTCTCAAAGACGGCAAGATCACACATGAGCGCAGCAAAGAATACGCTTCTTATATTATGGAAGCTGTCGTGACCAACCAGCCCTACAAGATCGGCGGAAATGTACGCAATGACGGTTACATTGAGAACCTTCCCTCCGATGCCTGCGTCGAGGTTCCCTGCTACATCGACGGAACCGGCGTCCATCCCACAAAGGTTGGCAAGCTTCCGGCCCATCTGGCAGCCATGAACGCCTCCAACATCGGCGTTCAGCTCATGACGATTGAGGCTGCTGTCACCAGAGACCGCAAGAAGATTTACCAGGCTGCCATGCTGGATCCCCACACCGCCGCTGAGTTGAATATCCACGATATCATCAGCATGTGCGACGAGCTCATCGCAGCTCATGGCGACTATATGAAAGATTATAAGTAATCATAAGCAGAGAAAGAGATGCCTTCCGGGTGTCTCTTTTTCCTTTTATAGTATCTTTACAATAATTGATTGTTAAGTTACAATATTTTAAATAATATACAGAAAAAGCATGCTTTTTGGGGGAGATGAAGAAAAATGGCTTTCTGCAATAAAACCAGGGGGACGGGAAAAAAGCCGAAAACACCGTCCCCCATGACCACCCGGGTGGTTCTTTTGTTTGTGGTGCTGGTGATCGTTCCTTTCTTTATCATGGCGGCTTTTGTTGTGAGGATTTTCCGGGATTACAACATCACGACTCTTGGAACATCCGCTATGGATTCCATGTCATCGGTGGGCTATCAGATATCCGGAGGGCTAAAAAGCCGCATGGAGAGCTCACTTTTTGCCTACTATAATGATGTTGTGGAGCTGCTGTCCGGGGAAGAGCTGACGGAAAGTGAAGAGAAGCTGATCGAAAAAAGGCTGACCTCCAATGTGTATTCGACGGATGGGGTGGCTGCAGGGGCAATCATTGACCGGAACGGAAAAGTTTATGGGGTAGGCAATTATTCCGGGGCGGTTTCTTTTATGGAAGAGCACCAGGAGGAAGTGCTTGCGGCAGGAGGAAGATGCTGCTGGTATGTGATGAATAAAATGTATGGCAGGTCCGAGCGGGACCGCTACATTCTGGCCAGGTCCCTGAATGATGAGAAAATGCAGCATGTCGGTTTTCTCTATATGGTTATGAGCGATTCCCTTGTGCAGGACGCCTTCGCTCAGCTCCAGTCGGACGAGGCTGTACGTTATCTCACAGACTCGGAGGGAAGGATTCTCTACAGTTCCAACAAGGAACTGGATACGGATTATCTGAATATTTCTGTCCTGGATGAGAAGAAAATCACGGACTATCATCTGACGACACTGGCAGACGGGAGAAAGGTGATTCTGGCGGGCCGCAGGATCGGCACAACCGGCTGGTACTGCATTTCGGTGATTGAGATGGCTTATATCATGCAGCGGGCCCTGTCGCTTCTGAAACCGATTCTCTTCATTGCAGTGATTTATGTGATTTTCCTGTTTGTCATGCTTTATATGCTGCGGAAATATATCTTCCGGCCTCTTGGAACGCTGAAAAAGGCGATGGACCAGTATGCCCAGGGGACGCTGGATTCCATGCAGATCGAACCGATCGGAGAAGGCGAGATCCGCAGCTTATACCGGCATTTCAACCATATGATCAGCCGCATCAATGCGCTGATGGAGGATTACCGGAGGGAATCCGAGGAAAAAAACAGGCAGAAGCTTCGGGTGCTTTCCGCACAGCTGACACCGCATTTTATCTATAATGCCCTGAATACGATCAAGTGGGTGGCGGTGCTGAACCATCAGGAAAACATCCAGAAGCTGATTGAGTCCTTAAACTATGTTCTGATGAATGCGGCCCGGGACGATGAGGCGGGTTACTGCGTGGAAGATGAACTGAAGCTGGTAGAGAATTACGCGGTCATCCAGAAAGCGCGTTTCATGAATTTTGAGCTTGTGATCGAGAAGGATGAAAACTGTTTAACTTGCAGGATCCGCAAATTTGTCCTGCAGCCGATCATTGAAAATGCGGTCATTCACGGACTTGGCAGAGGAAAAATAAAAAATACGGAAATCAAAGTGAAGGTCTGGGCCGATGAAAACCTGCATATCATAGTAGAAGACCAGGGTGTGGGTTTTGATGTGGAGGAGTGGAGACAGAAGCCAGGGAAAAAAGAAGGACATACCAATATTGGAATCCATAATGTAGAAGAAATGATTCGCATGGAGTACGGGGAAAACTATGGGATGTGGATCGAGAGCAGTCCGGGAGCCGGAACGAAAGTGACCTACCTGCTTCCGGTCATCAGGGGGATACAGAAATGATAAGGATTATTATAGTGGATGATGAAATTCTGTCGAGGATTGGTTTACAGTCTTTTCTGGATGGAAAAGAAGGAATTGTGGTGTCAGGGATCTTTGGGGAAGCAGAGGAAGCGCTGCATTTTCTGGAGGAAAATGTGGTGGATATTGTGCTGACGGATATTGAGATGGCAGAGATGGACGGCCTTTCCTTTATCCGGGAAATCCGTGAGAGAAGGCTGGCACCAGGGGTGATTATTGTGAGCTGCCATGAGGATTTTTCCTATGCCCAACGGGCGATCTCGCTTGGGACAGACAGCTATATCCTGAAGCAGAGTCTGACGGAGAAGACGTTGATTCAGGAAGTGAAAAATGTATATGAAAAGACAGCCGGGAAAGAAGTAGAACAGAAGAAAACTCCGTGGAGGAGCAGCAGGACACCAGGATCCGCCCTCAGTGCCAGATACCGGGTGGGCGTTCTGCTGACGGATGGCAGGGAAAATGGAGCGGCCCAGGAAGCAGTCGTGGGGCCGGACATGCTGGTGCATCTTCTGGAGGAAATCGTAAGCCGCTATCAGATGGGAACCCTGTTTGCTCCCTACAACCGGGAAACGTTTATCCTGTTTCAGCTGGACGAGGAGCTCGCTCTGGAGGAACGGCAGAAAACGCTGGAAAACTGGCTGCGGTTGCTTCAGAATAACATCGGCCAGTACCTCACAGGAAAAATGACGATTGGAGTCAGCCAGGAGTACGAGGAACTTTCGGAGACAAGAGAGCAGTATCAGAATGCGGTTCTTGCAGCAGAACAGGCTTTTTTTCATCCGGAAAGAACGGTCTTTTTCTATAAAGAAGCGCTGACTTCAAGTGCGCCTGGAATCTTTGAGACAAAAAAATTCCTGGAAGAGAGCTGGCCGGAGCAGTTTTCGGAGGAGCTGGAACGGTGGTTTCAAGTGAGTGGAGAGCAGCAGCTGTCTGTCGCAGTCGTAAAAAACATGTTCCAGCAGAATCTCCGCCAGCTGATCCAGTCAATTCTGGAGGAATATCATTTTGAGGAAAGCTTTCGTGAAAAATGGAGACAGGAGGAGAGCCTTGTTTCTCTTATTTCTTCCGCGGCCAGCAGTACGGAACTGAAAGACAGGGCGCTGGAGTACATGCAGGGATTCCAGGAGGCGGCGTTGCGTGCAGGAGCACAGAATCCGCTGATGGAGGTTCTGAACTATATCGACCAGCATCTGGACGGAAAGCTGACCCTGCCGGAGCTGGCGCAGATGAGCTGCATGAGCGTGCCCTCCTTCTGTAAGAAATTCAAGGAACAGACGAAAATGACGGTGACGCAATATATCAATGAGAAACGGGTGGCCTATGCCGCCACACTTTTGAAGCAGTCGAAATATTCCCTGGAGGAAGTGGCGGAGCTGGCGGGTTTTTCCAATGCCAATTATCTTCTGAGAGTCTTTAAGAAAAGTACCGGAAAGACCATCGGGCAGTATCGAAAACAGATAAAATTTTGAACTTCCATAGAATTTTTTGAATTTTTCCACAAATAATCGTAAGATTGTGCAGAAACTAAAGAAGTTATTGCCTTGTCTGAAAATGGAAATCTGGCTAAAATGAAGCTATCAGTGAACAGTTCCGGGCAGACGAAAAAGACGGGACTGCATAAAAAGAAAAGGAGGAAAAGTGTATGAAAATGAAAAAATGGATGGCGCTGTCCTGTGCAGCAGCAATGGTTCTCAGTACATTTCCGGTATCGGCAGATGAGGCGGTAAACGAGGATGTTTCCGGTTCCATTACCGTATGGGAGCATGCCTACAGCTTTGAGGAAGCGTTAAAGGCTGTCATCGAAGGCTTCAAAGCAAAATATCCCAACGTGGAAGTGGATTACGAGATTAAGGCTTCCGATTATCAGCAGGTTCTCGCGACGGCTCTTCAGTCCGGCGAAGGCCCGGATCTTTTCTGGACAAACGGTACGGCTACGGATATCATGCCCGGCTATGTGAACAATGGCATGGTAGAGGATCTGACGGACGTTGTGGATTTCAGTATTATAACGGATGATGCGATGAAGCTCGCTACGATTGACGGAAAACAGTATTCCGTTCCCTGGCTGACCATGGACTCCCGTGCCTGCTTCTATAACAAAGATATTTTTGCAGAGAACGGCTGGGAAGTTCCGAAGACCTTCAGCGAGTTTGAAGAGCTGCTGGCAAAGATCAAAGAGGCAGGAATCACTCCGATTTCCCAGTGCTACGAGGACTGGAGCCTTCTCTTTATCTGGGAGCCGGTGATGTCCGCATACGATCCGGAATATACCAGAGGCCTGGATGACTATACGAGCAAGGCAGACGGACCTGGCGCAAGCGGTTCCCTCCAGAAACTGGTAGACTGGGCAAACGCAGGCTACTTTGGCGATAACTGGCTTGGCGTGATCAACAGTGATGATGCGCTTCTTGGCTTTACAACCGGTAATGCGGCAATGCTGATCGGCGGTACCTGGACAATTTCCTCTATCGATCAGAACAATCCGGATCTCAATTACGGCGCATTCGCAATTCCGGCAGAGGACGGCACGGCTGGTCTGGTAGGAACAGCAGCAAACGGTTTCTCCATCAATGCGAATACTCAGAACAAAGAGGCAGCAGAGGCATTTGCTTCCTACTGTGCAACCAAAGAAGGACAGACCGCATGGGTTCAGGCTGTCGGCGGCGTATCTGCCTCTCCGGAAATCGAATCCTCACATCCGGTAGCACAGGAAATCTCTGTAAGCGGCGGCGGAAACATTTTCAGAAGCTGGCAGAATGTACTTACAACTTATGCGAAAACAGATACAGCTGATACTGTCTGGTCAGAAGATATCCTTAAGGTTATGAGCGGCGAGATCACAGTTGACGACATGATGGCAGATGTGGCAGCAATTATGGAATAAGTTCAGAGAACATTGACAGAATGCAGGTATCAGAAATGATGCCTGCATTTTTAACGAATCAAGCAAGTCCCATGCTTCCATTGCGAGAGCAATAAGCAGTGGGTTGGGACTTGCTTGTATCAGGAGTGGTACAAGCCACTCCTGATAAGCTGCGAAGCAGCTATTCGGTTATGAGCAAGTAGCGAAGCGGATTGCGAATATCTGCTTTGAACTCTTGGATGTATGGAGGAACCGGATTATGAAGAAAAACAGAAACTATTTATTTTTTATCACGCCGGGATTTGTGGTCTATACGATCTTTGCGATCATCCCGATCCTGTATGTGGTATATCTGGCTTTTACCAATTATACCGGTATGGGAAAAGCGGACTTTGTGGGTTTTGAAAACTTCATCCGCATTTTTAACGATGAACGTTTTACGCCGGCTTTTTTTAACTCTCTGAAAAACAACCTGAAATATCTGCTCTGCGTGTGGTTTATCATTACGCCGTTTCAGTATTTTCTGGCGTATTTCTTTTTCATCAAAATTCCGGCCTATAAATACATAAAGTTTATGGTATTTTTACCCTATGTCATCAGCAGCACGGTCATCGGCTTTTTTGCAACCCTTCTTTTCAACCCGAACATCGGTCTCATGAACACGATCCTGAAAAGCCTTGGAATGGCACAGAGCGCCTGGTTTGGCAATCCTTCCATCGCCTTTAAGCTTCTGGTTCTCGTGATCATGTGGCAGGGAGCCGGTTCCGGTATTATGATTTTCTATGCGAATTTCATGGATATTCCCCAGGAGATCATGGAGGCCTGCCGGGTGGATGGCTGTACGGAGTGGCAGCGTTTTACCAGAATCCTTCTGCCGCTGTCCCTTCCCTCCTGCGCCTCCATCATTATGATGAGTACGATCTGGGCGCTGGGCGTTTTCGACCTTCCTTATATTTTGGGCGGTTTGAACGGAGGCGTGGGCGGCAGCCTGGATTTTGCCAGCATGGTATTTTACCGTTACACCTTTGGAAGCGGTCTGGACGCGAAGACAAATCTGGGCTTCGGTTCTGCGATCAGTGTAGTCATGTTCTTGTTTATGCTGGTGGTTACGTTCCTTCAGAATAAGGTGCTGAACAAATTTGAATATGAAAATTAGGAGGGGCATTTTATGAGGGTGAAAAAGTTACAGGAAAGCGACAGAAGAGGAGGAAAGGAAGTGCTCTCCAGGCAGGGAAAAATCTTCCGCTGGACGATCTCGATTCTTCTGATTATCTATACCAGCATTGCGATCTTTGTCACCGTGGTGACGCTGATGGATTCGGTAAAAACCAGGAGCGATCTTCTGAAAAGCTTTATTGCCATTCCCACCAGCATCACCTTTGAAGCCTACAAAAAGGTACTGTTTGAAAACGACTTCATCCGGTATTTTGGAAACAGCCTGATTCTCACGGTGGGCGGCACGGTTGGCTGTATCATCCTGTCCGCCATGATGGCCTATGGAATTGCGCGTTATGAATTTAAGGGAAAAAATCTGCTGTCCAGCTATCTGTTGCTTGGTATGATGGTTCCGGTGCAGGTGACAATCCTTCCGGTGTTCCTGATGCTGAAAAAGATGGGTCTCCTGAATAAACTGGCCGGAGTGCTGTTTCTCTATATTGCGGGAATTTCGATGTCCTGCATTGTATTTCAGAAGTTTTTTAAGACGCTTCCGAGAGAGCTGGAGGAATCCGCGCGGATGGACGGCTGCCATGATGTGAAAGTGTTTTTCCGGATCATTTTCCCGATTGCGAAGCCGGTGATTGTGACGATGGCGCTGATCAAAGCCATCGGCTGCTGGAATGATTTTTATATGCCGATGATTCTTCTCGGCAACAAAAATACGACGACGCTGACACTGGGAATCTACCGCTATGTGGGCCAGTTTACGAGATACATGAGCGAGACGATGGCGGCTGTTATCATCACGCTGATTCCGATTGTGATTCTGTATTTTGCATTTTCCACGCAGATCATGGAAGGTATGACCAGCGGAGCCGTGAAGGGATAAGGAGGAATGGGATATGAATACTTATAAAACTGCAGATTTATCCGGAGCAGAGTGGATTTCCACCGGGGGAGCCTGCTGTACGCCGATGATCCGGAAGACGCTGAGTTTTCCGAAAGTGACCTCTGCGAAGATCACGATAGCGGGTCTTGGCATTTTTGAGATTTTTATCAATGGGAAAAAGGTGAGCGACGATCTGTTTCTGCCGCTGAGTACGGATTTTCATGAAAGACCGGAGAAGCTTTACCGCGGAGTTCCCTACGATGAGAAGATGCGCCACCGCCTGTATTGCCCGGTTTATGACATTACTTCTTATCTGAAGGAAGGAGAAAATACGATTGCTTTTCTTATGGGGCCGGGCTGGTATGAGATGCCCAATGAATGTTATGAGTACGGCCACATCAAGCTCTGCTATGTGATCGACTGGCAGGATGAAAAGGGAGAGACACACCGGACCGGCTCTGACGGCAGCCACAAATGGAAGGAAAGCTATGTGAAAAAGGCGAACCTTCTGAAAGGGGAGGTTCATGATTACAGGGATTATGACGAGACCTGGATGCAGACGCCTTACGATGATTCCGACTGGGCAGCGGTCTGCCTGGAAAAAGCGCCGGAGACGCATTTTTACATACAGGACTGCCCGGCAGACCGGGTGATCCGCCATATTACTCCGCGCCTTCTGGCAGAAAAAGGCGATGTGCGGATCTATGATGCCGGAGAAATTATCACAGGCTATCCGGTACTGGTATCGGATGCGCCGGCGGGGGAGGAAATCACAGTTCTGCACGGAGAACTGCTGAATAAGAAAGGACGCCTGACAAAGGAAAACACCTATAAACAGAAGACTGTTTTCTATACCGATGGAACGGAGCGCAGCATGCACTGCCGTTTCACCTGGTTTGGTTTTCAGTATTTTGAGGTAAAAGGAAATGCGAAAGTGACAGACTGCGTCGTGATCCACAGCGATGTAAAGGTCAGTTCCACCTTTTCCTCCAGCGATGAGACACTGAACTGGCTTCGGGAAGCCTATCTTCGGACCCAGCTGGACAATATGCACTGTGGAATCCCATCCGACTGCCCCCATGTGGAGCGGAGAGGCTACACCGGAGACGGTCAGCTGACCTGCAATGCGGCGATGATTCAGCTGGACGGGGAGAAATTTTACCGGAAATGGATTCAGGATATTGCGGACTGCCAGGATTCCATCACCGGCCATGTGCAGTATACGGCGCCCTATATTCCTTCCGGCGGTGGTCCGGGCGGCTGGGGCTGTGCCATTGTGATGGTGCCCTATGTATTTTACCGGAATTATGGCGACAAAGAGATTTTGAAAGAGCTCTATCCCCAGATGCTTCACTATTTTGACTATCTGGAAGCGCACAGCGAGAAGGATCTGGTGGTTTCGGACCGGGCAGGCGAGTGGTGCCTGGGAGACTGGTGCGTGCCGACAATGGGCTTTGTCAATAATATGGACGCGATCTACATTCCTGCGCCCCTTGTGAACACCTATTTTTACATCAAATCCATGGAAAAAGTGCTGGAGATCGGAGAGATTATCGGAAATCATCAGGCGGACGAAGAACTGAAAGAAAAAATCCGGTGCAAAAAGCAGGCGATCGTGGATCAGTATTTCGATCCGGCCACCGGTGACTTTGCAGAAAATCAGCAGGGAAGCAATGTGTTTGCCGTAGATCTCGGCATCGGCGATGAGAGAACCTTTGCAAATATTCTCAAGCATTACCGGGAAATCAGGAAATACGATACGGGAATTTTTGCGACAGATGTGCTGACGAGAATCCTTTTTGAGAGAGGGGAGAGCGAGCTTGCCATCTCACTTCTTACCTCCAAAGAAGAAGATACCTTCTATTCCAGAATGAAGAAAGGCGGCACCACGATTCCGGAGTACTGGACCGGGCATCGTTCCCAGTGCCATCCGATGTTTGGCGCGGTCAGCCAGTACCTCTTCGAGTATGTCCTGGGAATCCGCCAGAAAGAGAGTTCCGTCTGCTACGAGGATATCGTGATCGCACCGGAGTGTATGGATACCATCGAAGCGGCCGAAGGCTCGATCATGACGAAAAACGGCCGAATCTCTGTGAAATACGACAAGACCCGCCTGGAAGTCCAGGTCCCGGAAAAAACGAAAGCCCTTGTCCTTCTCAATGGAAAAGAAAAAGCCATTGGGGACGGGAAAAGTGGCTCAGAATAGAGCGCTGATGAGATAAAATAAAAAAGCCAAAGGGGACGGTGAAAAAAACAAAAACACCGTCCCCTTTGATTTAACCTTTTACGGAACCAATCATAACACCTTTTACAAAATACTTCTGAATGAAGGGGTAGATGCAGAGCACCGGTACCGTGGATACGATGATAACACTGTACTTTAAGGTCTGTGCAAGCTGCATCTTCGCCTCCATGGCGGCTGCGTCCAGGCCCTGCATGTTGGCCATGCTCATCTTATTGGACATCAGAAGGTCTCTTAAGAAGGACTGGAGCGGCAGAAGGCTCTTGTCATTGATGTAGATCAATGCGGTGTAGAAATCGTTCCAGTGGCCTACTGCGTAGTAAAGGCCGATAACTGCCAGAATCGGTTTGGACAGGGGCAAGACAACTTTAATGAGAAGCTGGAACGTGTTCGCTCCATCCAGCTCTGCCGCCTCTTCCAGAGATTTCGGAATGCTGTTGATAAAATAGGTCCTTGTGATGATGACATTGTAGATGGAAATGGCTCCGGGAATGATCATTGCCCAGAAGGTATTTGTCAGGTGCAGGTTGTTTACCACCAGGTAAGTGGGAATCAGGCCGCCGCTGAAATACATCGTCAGCATAAAGAAGAACATCAGGATGTTTCTCGGCATGAAATCTTTTCGTGCCAGAGGATAAGCGGCACAGATCGTCAGGACCATGTTTATCAGCGTACCTACAACGGTATAGAGAATGGTATTGCGGTAGCCAATCCAGATATCTCCATACTCGGCAACAGCCTGGTAGGCGATGGTAGTAAAGCCCTTCGGTAGCAGGAGTACATGGCCGAGCCATACTTCATTGGGATCACTGAAGGAGGCAATGACGATGAACCAGAGGGGCCATACAAAGATCACAACCAGAATGCACATGAGCAGCACATTGATGATATCAAAAATTTTGTCATTGTAAGACTTTTTCATTTTTACATGTTTTTCTTTCATCTGGACTTCCTCCTTTCCTAGAATAGACTTTCATCGGCAAACTTCTTGCAGAACCAGTTTGCACCAACAAGAAGAAGCATATTGATGATGGAGTTAAAAAGACCGATGGCTGTGGAATATCCATAGTCACTGTTGATCAGACCAACCTCGTATACATAAGTGGAAATTACGGAAGCAGCCTGTTTGTTCAGAGTATTCTGAAGAAGGAATACTTTTTCAAAACCTACATTCATAAGAGAACCAAGCTGAAGGATCAGCATCATGATAATCGTCGGTTTGATGGAAGGCAGGTCGATATGAAGGATTCGCTGAAGCTTTGTGGCGCCATCCACAATAGCCGCCTCGTGCATCTCATAATCGACGCCGGAGAGGGCGGAAATATAAATGATAGAGCTCCAGCCCATTCCCTGCCAGACACCGCTCCACACATAGATGCTCTTAAACCATTTCGGTTTGGAGAGGAAATCCATCGGCTCCATACCCAAAGCTTTTAAGATCGTATTGAAAACGCCGGTATCCGGATTCATGAAGATCGTCAGCATACCGCAGATAACTACGGTAGAAATAAAGTAGGGTGCATAGGATACCATCTGCACGGTTTTTTTCAGATATCTGTTTTTTATGTAATTAAGCAGCAGCGCAAAGATAATCGGGATGGGGAAGCCCACCAACAGACTGTAGATACTGATGCCCAGAGTGTTCTTCAATAAAAGAGAAAAGTTATAGCTGTTGAAAAAACGTTTAAAATGATCCAGGCCTACCCAGGGGCTCCCCATGATTCCAAGTTTGATTTTATAATTCTTAAATGCCAGCTGTACGCCATACATGGGGGCATAAGCAAAGACGATGTAATAAATGACTACTGGCAGCATCATAACGTACAAAATCCAGTTTTTCTGAATATTCTTTGCCAGTCTGGCTCTGAAACTCTTTTTCTTTTCCATACCAACACGCTCCTTCCCGGTTTTCTGTAAAGAAATAAAGGGACTGAAGCATTGACTGCAACAGTCCCTTCTCCTATTTCTTAGCTGTTTATCTCATATTCTGTCAGTCTTATTCAGCAGAAATACCAGCGTCGTATGCAGCCTGATAGATATCCATCAGCTGGCCTACTCCCATGCTTTCCAGAGTACCTACATACTCATCCCAGCTGTCATCCAGGGTAAGGTCGCCGGTTGCAACCTGAGCTACATACTGATCAATATAGGAATTGATATCTGCGGTGAGGGTAGCAATGGTCAGACCATCTTCTTCACTGTAGTTCATAACAGGAAGGGGAACCTTGCCGTCGGTTGCCATTTTTGCTCTCTGCTCGTTCAGATATACTTCATCCGGGTCAACCTCAGGAGACATGTTGTCGTACCAGTAATTCGGCCAGATGGACGGATGGTTTGCTGCACCCTGAATGGTGGAGCTGGAACGAACGGTTCCTACATCGTCGCCGTAGCCATTGCCAAGGATCCACTCCCATTTGTCATCATCGGTCTTCTGCCAGGTCTTGCCCTCAATACCCATAATGGCTTCGATACCGCCTTCTTCGCTGTAGAACTGGTCAAAGAAGGAAATGATGGTTTCCGGATTGTGGCAGGCATCGGTCAGTACCAGAGTACCCGGAGTAATAGCGGTTCCCAGAGGATAGGTGCCCTTGGTAAACGGAGTCAGTGCGATATAATCGTCGTCATTGTCACGTCCAACGGTCAGGAATGCGCCGGCATCAAAGAAGGAGCCTAATACATCGCCAGCCTGTCCGATTGCGCCCTGCTGCTCATGTTTCTGGGTAAAGGAATTTTTATCCATAATACCTTCCTGATAAAGTTTGGTCAGGAACTCGATATAGCTCTTGAATACATCAGAGGTAGGAACATAGGTCAGCTGATCGTCGATAACTGCCAGTTTGGTTCCATAATCATAATTGATATCAAAGTAAGGAAGCAGGAGATCCGGTTTTACAACGTCTGTAGCGGTGAAAGGAATCTCATCGTCGGTATCGCCGTTTCCGTTGGCATCCTGTTCTTTGAAGGCTTTCAGTACATTATAGAGCTCATCCAGATTTTTCGGCTCTTCCAGTCCCAGGTTGTCCATCCATCTCTTGTTGATCCAGTAGGTGGTTACTGCACCGTCCTGTCTTCCAATCTCAGGAAGAGAATAAACATGGCCGTCAGCGGAGGTCAGATATTTCCATGCATCTCTTTCATCGAGAACCTTGGTCAGATTCGGTGCGTGCTCTCTGATCAGATCTTCCAGCGGAAGGAAGAGGCCCTGACTTCCATATTTATTTAAGTCTGTCATAGAGAAACCGGATTTCATAAAGATCTCCGGATAATCGCCGGATGCCAGAAGCAGGTTTCTTTTCTCTGCCAGGTCTGCGCCCATAACTGAGGTAAAGTCAAATTTCAGTCCGGCTTCCTCAAGAGTGGTCTGCATAGTCAGGTTATCTGCCAGATCGTACTCTCCATTTAAAATAGCAAATACGCTGTACTCGTTGTCCTCTGCTGCGCTAACCGGAACTGCAGTTGCGGTGGAAGCGATCATCATGCTTGCCAGTACCAGAGCTGTAAGTTTCTTCAATTTCATAGTCAAACCTCCTAATACATTATTTTTTTCCGTTCTTTTGTCGCTTGTTTTTTTGGCGCCGCGTTTGCGATAACCAAATTATATACGCTTTACCATCTCTTTTACAAGAAACATCTGTTGGAACAGCGGTTTTAAAAAACGTATTATTCTCAAAGGCTGATTTTTTCTGGCTTTTTTGGTGTTATCGCACAAATTTTGAACGGATTTTTTAAATATTGCACCCCATTTTTGTTTTTCATATCTATTATTACTTTTTTTCTTTTTAGATATATGTTAGAATATTCTTAAATTCAATTCACAAAGAGGTGGTTCCCGTGTCGTTTTTTAAAAATTTGCGTAATAAGCATACAGTGACGACTTTATATAAATATTTTATTTCTTATTTTCTTCTTCTCACCATACTGACTCTGGGATATACCGCAGCCTTCCGGGTACAGTTAAAAAAGGTTTACACAAAGGAACTGCACAACCAGGCAGAAAAGCAGCTGACGGATATCGATAACGATCTGTATTCCTCCATCTCTACGATAGAGAAAATCCAATATCTTTTGGCCCAGGATATTCCTCTGGCGATGTCCCGTTATTTAAAGGAAGACTGGTATCTTTATCAGGCCTCCCAGACACTCACAAAATATACCACAGCCAATGAGATCATCAGCGGCATCTGTTATATTCATTTTGAAAAAAATAATATCCTCTCTTCCAAAAATTCAATCCGAAAGACCGATAACGGGTATGAGATTTACTATAATAAACAGTATATCCCCTTCCCTCTGGAAAGTTATATGGAAAATACCAAAGAAAATCAGCTGATTTTACTGGGAGAAGGAAAAAACAAGCTCCTGGTTTATCTGCCCGGCAACAATGGAATCAAGACCTACAGTATCTTTTATATTCTTAATATGGATGAAATTGAAAAAATGCTGAGCCGCAGAAGAATTTCAGGGATGGCTTCCCTGTGCCTGATGAGCCAGGACAACCAGATTGTATGCGGGTATGATCCTCAGCATATGACTTCTTATATAAAGGATAATGAAATTACGGACCAGGATTCCCTTGTGACAGCCTCCAAAAATATTCTGACAGAACCGACGACAATCAATGGCTTTTCACTCGTAACGATACTTTCCGATGACACGATTCTTTCCCAGACCAGCGTTGCTTTCCGAAATGCTTATGCTTTTCTGCTCGTTGTGTCTCTGGTTGGCATGGGACTGATCTTTTTGGGCATGCGTGTCACCTACTGGCCCCTTCATAAGCTGACCTTAAAGCTCCTTCCTGCCTCTGACAAGCATGGCAACTATGTGGAGCAGTTGGATGCCGCCTTCAGCAATGTGCGCTCCGAAAACCAGCAGCTGCAGCAGAAAATCGATTCCTACCGGCTTTCCATGCAGAAGTCTCTTTTGGATTCCATTGTGGCGGATAATGTTGTTTTTGACACAAACAATCCCGTTATCTTTGACCATCTGTTTTGTCTGGAAGCGGGCAGCCACATTTTTATGCTGCGGGTCAAGACGCCAGGTAAGAAAGAAAGCTTTCCGACAGATGTGCAGAAGCTTCTGAATACCAGTCTGCCGGGGGATATTCCCTCTGCCCTGCTTCTGGAGTGTACGGAGGAGTACGCGGTATTTCTGATCTGCTACAGCGGTGCGGAGCCGAATAAAGATGAAGTGCTCCATTTACTTCTGACGGATCTTTATCAGGAAACAGGCTATCGCAGTGCTTTAAGCAACAGTGCGGAATCTCCGCTGGAAATTCCGTCCCTCTATGAGAATACGACAGCAGCTTCTGAATTCTGGGATGAGACTCCTGTGGTGATTTACTCGGAAATC
The DNA here is from genome assembly GCF_020686945.1 of Fusicatenibacter faecihominis. NCBI lineage: Bacteria > Bacillati > Bacillota > Clostridia > Lachnospirales > Lachnospiraceae > Fusicatenibacter > Fusicatenibacter faecihominis. The sequence goes on from NZ_JAJEPR010000008.1 coordinate 135,994, forward strand.
GCAGAGAAGATTTCTTCCTCGGGAAGTCTGTCCTACCCCTACTCGAATCTGGAATTTCTGGCAGATGCGCTCAAATCCTGTCAGATCACGAAAGCCAGAGAACAGGTGATCTGTCTCTTTGAGCTTCTGGATACGGCCTCCGAAAATAATTCTTCGATTCCGAACTTTTTCATCCGCTGTGTCCTGATTGATATTCTGACGATCCTCTCAAGCAGCATGAACAACCTCAACGTGAAGTTCAAGAGCTACAGCGATCTGTATTTCAATACGCTGTTCCTTTGCAGAAGCTGTTCTTTTGTGGAGAAAAAAGAAGAAATCCGTCAGAATATTCTCCTGCTTCTGAGTACCTACGAGAACGAATTTGAGAACTCCACGATCCAGTTCTCGAAGATCGCGGAAACGATCCAGAAAGAGTACAGCTCTCCTGATTTTTCAATTTCCGTCCTGGCAGACACCTTCCATGTCAGCATCGCTTACATGAGCTATCTCTTCAAAAAGGGCTTTGATGTGAATTTTTCCGATTATCTCTGGAATATAAGAATGAAAAAAGCAGAAGAGCTGTTATCTGAGACCGATATGAATATCGATCAGATCAGCATCCAGGTTGGTTACCTGAATACGTCGAGTTTCCGAAGAAAATTCAAACAGGAAACCGGTTTGACACCATCGCAGTACCGGAGCAAACACTAGTACTTGAGGACGGTGTTTTCGGTTTTTTTACTGTCCCTGATGGCTGGATATAAAAACAGGCTACTCCTTTTTATGGGAGATAGCCTGTTTTTTGCATTAACGAACAACCGCCTTTTTCGCTGCACTCCATGCGGAGTAATAGGTTTTTCCGCTTACCGTTCTGTAGGCGCGCAGGCGGATAGTGAAGGTTCTGCCTTTTTTCGGGTTTCGGATTACGGCTTTGACGGTGTTTCTGCTTCTCACTTTGAGCGTTCTGGAAGAAGCGCCGACGGTGTATCGGATCTCATAGCCGGTGACTTGAGCGTTCTTCCTCCATTTCAGAGTAATGGCTCTGGAACTGCTGGTGCAGGCTGTGATCGTCGGTCTGGTGATGCGGATCGTGCGGAGAGCCGTTCCGGTGCCGACGGTGCTGCCGCTGTAAGCTTTGACCATGTAAGTGTACTGGGTTCCGTTGACAAGACTGTTCTTATCGAGATAGGAAACGGTGGTCCCGTTTTTGACCGTCGCGATCTTTTTGTAGGCGCCATTGCCGGCTTTGCGGTAGATGTAATAACCGCTGGCCTTGTTTACTTTGCTCCAGGTGACTTTGATTCCGGTGGCATTGTTTGTCAGACTTCTGAGCGTGGTCTTGGCGAGAGTGACTTTGGTCGAAGAGGAAAGGGTTTTGATTGTGGCGGATTCTAAGGCATCATTTCCGTAAGAAGAGATGCTGATCCGTGCCCATTCTTCCTTGGTTCCCTTATAAATAATGGATCTTATACCGGAACAGTCTTTAAATGCACGGACTTCAATTCCCCTTACGCTATTTGGAATGGTAACTGTTTCCAGATAGTAACAATCTTCAAATACGCTCTGCGGAATGGTGATCATACTGGAAGGAATTTCGATGGTCTTGATTGCGGTTGCCTCAAAAGCATGATTGCCTACTATGTGGAGACTGTTCGGAAGCTTTACATTCTGCAGGGAAGAACAGTTCGCAAAAGCAGAGGTGCCGATCTGAATAAGGTTCTCCGGGAAATTGACCGTTGTCAGCCCCTGACATCTGTTAAAGGCATAACCACCGATACGGGTAAGGGTGGAAGGTAAGCTGACGCTGGTTAAATTTGAACAGCCACGGAAGGTAAAGTCATCTATAGATGTGATTCCTTCTCCTATAACGATGGATTTGATCATACTTTCATATTCTGTCCAGGGTAAATTGTTGTCTACGATATTGCCGGAACCGGATATTTTAAGCTCCTGGGTGGCATTATCATAAGACCATTTCAAACCGGAGCCAAAGGTGCCGGAAATAGAATTTATGTAAAAGTAGCAGATTCCTCCGGTATCATTGGAAGTATAATATTTTACGGTATATTGGCCAAAATCACGGGGAGTATGATTGTCAAAGATGGTCCAGTTTAAAGTGGGAGCATTCATATCGGAAAGATAATTATAATTGTTGGAGATTCTTCTTCCGTCCGGCCCGTAAACATCACAATAATATTTGGATAAAAAATCGGAGGTATTATTGCTGAGATAGCGTTTTACGGTCAAAGGGATCCGGATCTCTTCGTTTGCATCGAAAACACTGTCCGGAAATGACGGGTCAATGGAAATCAATCCTTTGTAATAATAGGTTCTTGCGCTTACTGACAGGGATGCCCCGCACACAGCCAGCAGAAGCAGGCAGGTTGTCAGAAGCATTTTAAAAATTTTTTTCATAAGGTCCTCCTTTGTAAAAAATGTGATTTGATTTATAGGAAACTGCGTCCATGTAATTCCGGGAAAATCACCTCTCTCTCTCAAAACAGAATCTCTTCATCCTCATCAAAAAGTTTATCGTTAATCTCAAACAGCTTCAGCCCGTGCAGCAGTCCGTAATAGATAATCGCATCGCGTTTCAGTTTGGGATAGAGCTGGGCCATGCCGCAGAGCTTTAACAATTCCTGGGTTTCTTCCACGCTGGCTTCGAGACCGAAGCACAGGCATAAAAGGCGGTTCCTCGAAGGTTTCCGGCGGCCGGCGAAAATCTGATGCAGATAGATCTCGCTCATGCCGGCCTGCTTGGCGAGGGCTGCCTTTGAAATATTTTTTCTCTCAAACAGCTGGTTTAATAATTCCGATACACTTGCGTTTACGAATGATTCCTGATTTCGAGACAGGAACTGGTTCAAATCAGGTGCATTCATCATTTCTTGCTGTAAATTGTCTGTATTTTTCTTTTTCATCTTCGCACCTTTACAATAATTATTTGTTAAGTTACAATATTCTAAATAGTATATTCAAATCTCAGTATACTAAAAACGATTTTGGAAAACAATATGCACGCCGCATAGTGCGGAGGATGAAATATGGAGATTTATGACAGCCTTCTTAAGGCAGTTCATGACGAATATGATACGCTGAGGGTGCTCAAGAAAAGTGCGCGGGGAGAAGTTTCCCTTGTACGCCACCGGGAAAGCGGCACCCGATATATTTTCAGACATTTTGAGGGAAGCAGTGAGGTCTATCAGCTGCTTCTCGGGCTTTCCTGCCGGAATCTGCCTCAGATCATGGAAGTGGGAGAAAAGGACGGCAGGACGGCTCTGCTGGAAGAGTATGTGCAGGGCGACACCCTGGGAGAAATTCTGGAGGGAGGAGTGCTGACGACGGGGCAGGCAAAACAGATCGGCCGCCAGCTCTGCTCGGCGCTCTGGGTGCTTCATTCGAGAGGAATTGTACACAGGGATGTGAAACCTGACAATGTCATTTTGCGGGGCAGTGAGGCGGTTCTGATCGATTTTGACGCTTCGAGGATCCACAAAACCGCCATCTCAGAAGACACGAAAATCCTGGGAACGACCGGCTTTGCGGCACCGGAGCAGTACGGCCTCTCCCAGTCGGATGGCCGCGCAGATATTTATGCGCTGGGTGTACTGCTCAATATCATGCTGACGGGAGAGCACCCCTCAAGGAAGCTTGTCGGCGGCCGGATGGGACGGATCGTGCAGCGCTGCACAAGGGTAAACCCGGAGAAAAGATACAAAAATATCCTTCATCTGATGGAGGCATTATAATAGGAGAAAATCATGAGCAAGAAATGTGTGAAATGCGGGCATTCGCTTCCGGAGGACGCTTCTTTCTGTCCACACTGCACGGCAATTCAAGTGGAAAAAGAGGAGATCAGGGCGCCGAGGCGGTGGAAAAAGAAGGTTTTTGTGATTGGAGCTCTACTGGTGTTTCTGGCAGGTGTGGGCTTTGCTTTTTCTTTGTACCATAAGCCGAAGGTCTATGAGGCCAACGCCTGGATCGTTTATCCGGATCAGGATCATTCCTACAGGCTTCTGGTGACTTACTCGGAGGCCGATGCTCTGGCCGGTCAGGCTCAGGGAGACCGGACCGATATGCTGGCGGATGGCCTGGACAGTGCCCTTCCCTGTCAGCTCTATGTTTTAAATGAAGAGACGGGAGAAGTGGACTGGGAAGAATTTACTGAGAAAGTGAAATCCTGCGAGGTAGAGACCGTACCCCAGGAAAATTCAAAGAAGCTCGAATACATGGAACCGGTTCACGACGAGAACTTTCCGAATGCAGCCTATGTTTCGAATCTTTATTTTGTGGCTGATACCGGAAGCAATGATATTTTCTGGAAGCTGACGATGAAGAACGGCGATACGATTTCTCTGAAAACCCGGCTTACAATTGAAAAACAGGAGGTGGTTACTTACTGTCCGGAAGATACGCCCATGGAAACCACGGAGGAGCTGAATACCCTGCTAGCTTCCATTGAAAAAGAGGTATCTTCCGACACGCCGGTCTATCTCTATCTTCCGGCAGTGACTTACGACGGGGAGATTACATTTGGCGATCATGTCTGGCAGATTTTCGGAAGCACGGACGGGGATGCGACCACCACTTTTACTGGAACCGTCAATGTAAATGGAAAGAACGGAAATTATGGAATCATGTCCGGTATCCGTTTTGAGGGCAGCTCCGGAACCGGATTGAATGCGAACTGCTTTGTCCTGCTTTCCGGGTGCAGTTTCAGTGGCTGGGGTATTGCCGCCATCGCGCAGGACGGCGCCTGGGTCAGCGCATCAGACTGTAGTTTCACGAATAACGGAACGGCTCTGAAATTCAATACCAGTATGGCCTATGGCAGCAATCCCAGTTATCTGAACAATACTTTTACCGGAAATGGAGTTGCTGTCTCTATCGACCGCCTGCCCGGAAGCGAAGTCCTGAATTTCGCCGGAAGCATCTTCTCTGAAAATGGGACGGATATCGAGAATAAAGCAGGGCATCCGGTGGATACGGCAAATGCGGTGTTTGAGTGACCATGGGGCGGTGCTTTCGGATTTTTTACTGTCCCCGATGCCTTTGATTGACTACATATTGCAAAATTTTAAAATAAGTCATTAAAAATAAAGGGGTAAGTTGACTGCAAATCTTAAAAAACTCAAATCCGAAAGAACAAATTATCATTATGCGGCTCCATCCGATGAGATCGAAGTAAACCAAAAGAGCATGAAGATGTTTACAGAACTTCTGGATGAACTGCATGTAAAGTATACTGTCGGAAAAACCTGGACGACGGATTCTTTTTACCGGGAAACGCCGGAGAAGGTAAAGCGCCGGAAGGCCGCAGGCTGTATTTGTGTAGATATGGAATGTTCCGCCAACGCTGCCGTCTGCGATTTCCGAGGTAAAAAACTCCTGCAGTTTTTCTACGCTGCCGACAATCTGGATGCGGAAGAGTGGGATTCCCGGAGCCTTGCCAACCATTCCCGCATGGAAGACAAGAACCGGATTGCTGCGATTGCGCTGGAAGCAGCGGTGAGAATGTAAACAAAATGATTTGACCAAGCTGATTGTGACCAAAGATATGTCAGAACGCAAAAATAAAATGATCGAACTGGGCGATGCCTTTATTGCTTTTCCAGGTGGGACGGGAACATTAGAGGAAATCGCAGAGGTCATGTCAAAGGTATCTTTGAAACACTTGAATGCGCCTTGTATTCTCTATAACTTGAATAACTGCGCGTCGCATTCTCGTTACTTCAGTGATGAGTTAGACGCGCAATTTTTTATAAAAATATCGTAACT